>JASLEQ010000637.1 GCA_030151135.1 Candidatus Sulfotelmatobacter sp.
GCTGAGTGGCCTCGTCTGCCTTGGACGAGTCCATTTCAGCCACCTGGCGTTCGATTTGCTCCAGTTCCTGCTGTGCTTTTTCAGTAAGCGGCATTCAGTCCGTATCTCCCATGTCTCGCACGATCGGCGACGCATGGGGCATCCTGTTTCCTTAGCTGATAACGCGAACGCTCCCGCGCCCGCATAGCTGTTCCACGCGGGCAATAAAATTGCGGTCTGGAACGACATTATAGCCTTCCGCCTCCATCACCACCATGAAATCTCCCTGCCGCTCGACGTCAAAAAGCACTTTGGCTTCGCCTTTGCGTTCTACAAAGAGATTATGGAGATTATCGATGGTAGAGTCCCCGCAACTTTCAAGTGGGATGCGAACGCGGATTGCTCGAGGCAGAGGAACCTTGGCGTCTTCCAGCGGCATGATCTCGGCCGCAGTGATTTTGGGATTTGCACCCTCTTCGATGCGAACCCCGGCTTTTACCAGAACCGGCACTTCGAGTTTCACCTTCTCCCCCAACCGTTTGTATGCTTCGGGAAAGACAATCATCTCGATGGATCCCGACATGTCTTCGAGATTGGCTTGCGCGTAGAAGTCGCCTTTCTTCGATTTGAGCACGCGAACGTTGGTGATAATTCCGGCCGTGACGATGGTCTCGTCTTTGCCGGTTGACTTAGTCATCGCGCAAATCTCTTCGATACTCAAGGCCCGTAAATCTTGGAGTTTATCCTTGTACTTTTCGAGTGGATGGCCTGTGATGAAGAATCCCAGAATTTCCTTCTCGGCAGTCAGGCGCGTGTGTTCGTCCCAATCCGGAACGTTGGGCAGTCGGTCATTCTGCGTCGCTGTTTCTTCCTGCTGAAAGACGCCAAACAGGCCATGCTGGCCGGACTCGGCATCACGCTGGGCTTTTTGCGCCTGTTCCATCGCCTTGTCGAGAACAGCCATGAGCTGAGCACGGCGTCCCAAAGAATCCATGGCGCCGCTTTTGATAAGAGATTCCAACACGCGCTTGTTCAGCAAACGTAAATCGACGTTCTCGCAGAACTCAAAGATCGACTTGAATCGGCCTAGTGTTTTGCGGGCGGCGACAATCGATTCGATGGCGTTTCCGCCCACATTCTTGACGGCTGCGAGGCCAAAGCGGATGTTTTCGCCATGAGGCGTGAAATTGGCATCGGAAACGTTGATATCCGGTGCCTCAACCGAAATCCCCATTTCCCGGCATTCATTGATGTACTTCACCACATCATCCGTCGATCCGGTCACCGACGTTAACAAGGCTGCCATGAATTCCACTGGATAGTGCGTCTTCAGATATGCCGTGTGATACGCGAGCAGGGCATAGGCAGCAGAGTGAGACTTGTTGAATCCGTATCCCGCAAACTGCGCCATCAAGTCGAAAATCTTTTCAATCTTCTTGGGCGGATATTTATGTTCAGCGGCGCCTTTAACGAACCGCTCGCGCTGCTGTGCCATCTCCTCGGGCTTCTTCTTTCCCATTGCGCGGCGGAGCAGGTCGGCGTCCCCGAGAGAATATCCCGCGATCCGGTTGGCGATCTGCATCACCTGTTCCTGGTAGACGATTACGCCCAGTGTCTCCTGCAGAATCTCCTGCAACTCTGGCAGATCGTATTCGACCTTTTTGCGTCCATGTTTGCGGTCGACAAAGTCGTCGATCATGCCTCCCTGGATCGGGCCGGGCCGGTAAAGCGCGTTAAGAGCGGTGAGGTCTTCGATGGAGTTCGGCTGATATTTGCGTAACACATCGCGCATGCCATGCGATTCAAACTGGAATACTCCCGAGGTCAGTCCCTTGTGGAAGACGTTTTCGTAGGTCTTCTGATCTTCGAGCGGTATGTCATCCAGCCTGAGCGGAATCGGCTTCGGCCAATTCTCTTCGCTGCTAAGCACCGGCATCCCTGCGTTACTGTGAGTTTGTTCGATCAGTTTTAGCGCGTCGGTAAGAATCGTGAGCGTAGTCAGCCCGAGAAAATCCATTTTCAACAGGCCCATCTTCTCGATGGCAACCATGTCGTAGGCGGTCACGATTTCATCGTTCTTGGTGCGGTGCAACGGAACGAGCTCGGTCAACGGTCGCGGAGAAATCACCACCCCGGCCGCGTGCACGCCAGAGTTGCGGACGAGTCCTTCCAGTTTCCTGGCGGTTTCGAATAGCTCCCGGATCTGGCCGTCTTTTTCGATCGCCTCCCGCAACTGCGGCGATTCCTCAATCGCCTTATCGAGCGTAATATTGAGTTGCGCAGGCACGAGCTTGGCGATGCGGTCCACATCCGCATAAGGGATGTCCATCGCTCGGCCAACGTCCTTAATCGCGGCTTTTGCCGCCATCGTGCCGAACGTAATGATCTGCGCCACGTTGTCGCGTCCATACTTGCGAGTGACGTAGTCGATCACCTCGCCGCGACGGTTCATGCAGAAATCAATGTCGATATCGGGCATCGAGACGCGCTCAGGATTTAAGAAACGCTCGAACAGCAGTTCGTGCTGAAGAGGATCGATATCGGTGATGCCGAGCGCATAGGAAACCAGGGAGCCAGCGGCTGAACCACGGCCGGGACCAACCGGGATGCCATTTTCCTTGGCGTAGCGGATAAAGTCCCACACAATAAGGAAATAGCCGGGAAACTTCATCTGCTGGATGATGTCCAGTTCTCGCTCCAGCCGGTGTTCGTAATCGGTAATTGAGTGCTTTAACTTCCCCTGTTCGCTGAGCGGGCGCAAAACCTCGAGCCGTCGCGCGAATCCCTGGCGAGAAACATGAACGAAATAGCTGTCAATTGTGTATCCGTCGGGAACTTCAAATTGGGGGAATGGATTCGGAATCTTCTCCAGTTTCAGGTGGCAGCGTTCGGCAATATCGACGGTCCGTGTCAGGACATCGGGAGAGTCCTTAAAGACCCGGTACATCTCCTGCGCATTCTTTACGAAGAACTGCGTGCCCTCGAACTTCATCCGCGCTGTGTCGCGAATAGATTTGCCGGTCTGAATGCAAACCATCACGTCCTGCGCATGGGCGTCGTCTTCGCAAAGGTAGTGGCTGTCATTCGTTGCGACGAGCGGCAGGCCGAGGTCTTTTTCCAACTTGAACAGTCCAGCGTGAATGCGATGCTCGAGTTCGAGGCCTTGGTCCTGAATCTCAAGATAGAAATTCCCTTTACCGAAAATATCCGCGAACTGCCCCGCGGCCAGGCGAGCGGCCTCGTAGTTTCCTTCCACCAACCGCTCCGCAACTTCACCTTTCAGGCAGCCGGACAATCCGATCAGTCCTCGCGAGTGTTCCGCCAGGAACCGCTTGCTGATTCGCGGCTTGTAGTAGAAGCCATGCAGCGATGCTTCAGAGGTGATCTTGGCGAGATTCCGATATCCCTCTTCGTTTTCTGCAAGAACAACGAGGTGGTTGTAGGTATCGCCTTCAGGAGCGGCGCGGTGGTCATCCTTCTTGCAGACGTAAAGCTCACAGCCGACAATCGGCTTCACGCCTTGCTTGTAGGCCGCATTCACGAAGTGGACGGTACCGAAGATGTTGCCGTGGTCGGTCATGGCCACGGCGGGCATTCCCAGTTCTTTCACGCGCTCGCATAGCTTTTCGACGTCGCAGGCGCCATCCAGAAGGGAGTAGTCGGTATGCAGGTGCAGGTGGACGAATTGGGACATGGGGCATCTTTAGTTTAGCGCAACCGTCATCGCGCTCGACCTGTGAATTGCTGTGCGTTTCGCGGCCTCAAAGCTGTAATTGCGCCCCTTCGATCGCCCTGGTGGATGCGTGAATGAAACCTTCCATGTTGTGTTGTTTTCCGTATGTTCCCTGAGGTTTGGGTCAGCGAACTCGGCCATTGAAGCTAAGCACGATGGCGCGGAATGCCGAAAGATGTGCTGCCCGCGCGCGAGATGAATAGGTAGGAAGTAGATCCAGCAATAACGGGTGGGGAAAGGTTAGTCGGTTCCGGCTCCTGCGGCTTGCGCTTTCTGCAGGAGTTTCCGCGCCTGGCTGATCAGTTCGGCCACTTCGAATGGCTTAACGAGATAGGGCACACCGTGCTCTTGCAGGAATGCCCGCCTTTCAGCGGGCTCAACGCCATTGGAGAAAGTGTAGAGAACGTGTTGGTCCATGCCGGTGCAGTTCTGCTGCAGCCACTCGTAGGAATCCTTGGCGCCCCATTCCGGCATCTTGCCGCTTATGATGATGGCGTCGAAGGGCTCGGAAAGCAGACGAGTCTTTACGTCCGCCACGTTCTTGGCAGTCACCACAGTCGCCCCGCATCCGGCAAGGACGTCCCGCTCGAATTCGAGTACAGCATCTTCCTCTTCCACTAACAAAACGCGGCCATCGATCGCTCCATCGTGCGGTCGGGCGGCTGGTTTAGCATCCTCCGCCAGGGAAGGAGCTGAAACGCTGGCCGGCAATCGTACCTCGATAATCGCGCCCCCTTCTGCGTGATTGTTCGCGGTAATGTCTCCGCCGTGTTCCTTCACGATGCCGTAGCAGATGCTGAGGCCTAAACCTGTACCCTTACCGACGCTCTTCGTCGTGTAGAACGGATCGAAGATGCGCTTGGGGTCCTTGATCCCGGCTCCATCGTCGATGAACTGTGTGCAGACATGTCCGTTCTGCGTGCTGACTCGAATCTTCAGTGATCCATTCCGCCCGGTTTCTAAAATGGCGTCTACCGCATTGTTGATGATGTTTAGAAACACCTGCTCAAGCTGATGGGGATCGGCAATAACCATCGCCGGTTCGGCAGGGAAAGTGGATTCCAGCTTGATGTTATTGCTCTTAAGGTCGTAATCGCGCAATGCGATGGTTTCTTCGAGCACTCTGCGAATATCGACTTCATCGCGCTGCGGCTTGCGCTGACGCGCAAACGACAGCAGGTTCTGCACGACTCGGTGTGTCCGCTGGGCCTGCTTGAAGAGCTTGCTCACGAAGTCCTGGGCGCGCGAATTCAGCCCTTCGCTTTCAAGCAGCTGCGCGTAGCCGAGAATGGCGGTGAGTGGGTTGTTCAGTTCATGTGCCACACCCGCGATGAGCTGCCCGACGGCCGACATCTTTTCGCTTTGCAGCAGTTGCTCCTGCGTCTTGCGCAAATCTTCGTAGGCGCGGCAGGTTTCCTCGTAAAGCCGGACCTTCTCAATGGTAGTAGCGAGTTGGCGGCTGATCGCGACCAGAAGGTTTTCGTCATTGGACGAATACTGGTATCCCGCGTGGCTGCACAGCCCCATGAGCCCGACCGGGCTGTCCTTCGCCCAAAACAACACCCAGATCCACGAGCGCTCCAGGTCAGACCGCATGAATTCCGCTACATTCGCGGGCAGGTGCGGCATGTATTCCCCAGTCACAACCTCAGCGCGCGAGCGCATCACCAGATCGCCAAAGCCTTCTGCAAAGACCATCTCTGCAGGGCGGACTTTGTCACGGCTTCGCGGTCCCCACGCAGCACGCCGGCGATAGGTCGGTGAGTCTGTGTCAGAGAGATAAACGGTTCCACTTTCGGCGCCGAATAACGTAACAACCTGGCGCAGCGTGAGGTTCAGAATCTCATCGAGGTCGAACGATTGTGCCGCGACCACCGCCATTGCATTTAGCGCGTTCAGTTCGCGATTGCGCCGCTGCATTTCATCTTCAGCGCGGCGCTTTTCGGTCATATCGAGCACAAATCCCTGATAGCGTTCGATGTTGCCAGTCGCATCGCGGGTGGCGAAACTGCTTTCCATGGCCAGCAGGATGGTGCCATCGCGGCGCCGGAGCGTGACCTCGAAATTGCGCACGTAATTATGCGCTTCAATCTCCTGTCGGAATGCTTCGCGCTGCTTGGCGTCGACGCAGATTTCCTTATCCAAGTTCAGAACTTGCAACTCGTCCCGATTGCTGTAGCCCAACATGTGCACGAACGCGTCGTTACAGTCGATGAGCCGTCCACTGGGATCCGCGACGTAGACGCCCTCCTGCACCTGCTCGAATAGGAGCCGATATTTCTCCTCGGCAGAACGGCGGGCCGTGATATCACGGACGACGTGAATCGTACCTTTCTGCTGTGTTCCCTGATCGGTGTAAGAGGAAGTGGAGACGACCGAGAAGCCGCCAAAGCACGGGTCGGCGCCCTCGGTGAATTCCTCGTCCCCGCCGCGCGCGCAATATGGACAGCCGGTCCACTCGCCATACGTATGCGGCAGGGCAACTTCGCAGCTATTCCCGATCACGTCGGCGGCGGCTTTCCCAAGTTGCTCGAGTAGAACCTGATTGGCCTTGATAATCCGATGATCCGAGTCGTGGGCGACGATGACGTCGTGTATGGAATCGAACGTATTCATCCACTGCCGTTGCGAGCGCAGTACCTGCTCGAGCAAGCGGAAATTTTCAACCGCGAGAGCCAGTTGTTTGGCGCTCGCATGAAGAAAGTCCAGTTCCTCGGGAGTCCACTGCCGGCTTATCCCTGTCCCCACCAGCAGTACTCCAATGGGAGATTTGTTTCCGACTACCGGGATCGACACGACCTGGCGAATCTTCTCGGACTCCATGCACTCCAAAGACTCGCTGGCGGTACCGGAAGACTTTGTGACTTCGGGCAGGCGGCGCTCCCACAGCTTTGTGACTCTGTCGTTGACTTCGGAGAATCCGGAATCGCGCAAGAAATCGCTCGACGCTCCGGACGCGTGCGTTGCGATCAAATGGCCGCTTTCGACCAAACGAAACCATACTGCGCGAGCGGTGACTGCACGTCGTAACTCGTCCGCAGCGCACTGCACGATGCTGCCATGCTGTTGAGCGCTCGCGATACTGTTTGTAATGGCCTGCATCGCGCGAAGCCGAAGGTCTTGGGAATGAGCTTCACCGAGGGCGACCAGCAACATGCTGACAGCCAGTGCCACCTCTGCAGCCAGTGAAGCCGCAGCGGGGATCTGGCTTGTGAATGGGACCCAAACCAAGTGCAGGAGCGGCAAACACAGAGCCAGCAACCAGGAAGAAGGTTCCCAACGGCCGCGACGCGCCCGCAGCAAAGCGATCGCCGCGGTGAGCAGAACGATCCGATAGCTGACTTCGAGAGCAACTCGTAGCGGAACGGAGTCGGGCCAGAGCAGGACACGAGCTCCGGCGAACCCCACCAGAACTGGTGTAATGACGGTTAGCGGTATGAATAGGTCTCGAACCCTTGCGTAAAGAAGGATTGCGCCCGCAAGAAGTCCCACCGCCAACAAGAATGTGGTTTGCACCACGACCTGATCAAATGGTGCCGGAATTCTTGCCGAAAAGCTGTGTTCGGCAAACCTGGACGCCACCAGAGTGGCCCAGCCTGCAACCCAAAGTTTTAGATAATTCTCACGAAAGGCACGCAACGCGAGCAGGGAAGCGCCCAGTAAGACCAGCAGAGTCATCTCTGCCGCCGAGGGCCTGGCCGAGCCAAGCGTTACCGCCGAGTTCCAGATGGACCACTGGGAAAAGCTCATTGCTTCCGGGCGTACGGAGTCCTTGCTGATGAATATCACGGTGTCCGGAATTTTCTATGGAGTTTCCGGACCTCAATGATTACTTTCGGAATGTGGTGCAAGCGTTACAATCGCCGATAGACTTTCGTGTATTCCTATGGCTGATCGCATTCTGGTGGTTGACGACGAAGAGCCGATCCGTGAAATTGTGGCCTCGATGCTGGGGACCGCTGGATACGTCTGCAAACAAGCAGGTTCCGGCATGGAGGCGCTCGCCGTTTTGAACTCCGGGGAAGAGTTCGAGTTAATGCTGTCGGATCTGATGATGGCTGATCTTGATGGCATCGGACTGCTCGAGCGGACCAAAGAGAAATATCCCGATATGCCAGTGGTGATGGTTACCGCTGTGCACGATATCTCGGTTGCTCTGGCGGCCATCCGCAATGGTGCTTACGACTACTTGCTCAAGCCGTTCGAGCGAGAGCAGTTGCTGAATACGGTTAGCCGTGCCCTCGAAAACCGGCGACTGAAGGTCGAGAACCGAACCTATCAGACAAACCTGGAAACTCTGGTAAAAGCCAGAACAGACCAACTGCAGGCGGCCATGCAGAATCTCGAGCGTTCCTACGACATTACGCTCGAGGCTCTGGGGGATGCGCTCGACCTCAAAGATGCGGAGACTGAAGGTCATTCACGCCGCGTAACGCTCTTCACAATTGCCATCGCGCAAGCTTTGGGTATGCCACGCGAGCAAATCGCAGTGATCGCACGGGGTGCATTCCTGCACGATATCGGCAAAATGGCCATCCCCGACGCAATCCTCCGCAAGCCGGACAAGCTCAATCCCGACGAAGTCCTGATCATGCAGGAGCATGCTTATCGCGGCTACCAGATGCTGAAAAAGATACCGTTTCTGGCCGAAGCTTCGGAAATCGTGTATTCGCACCAGGAGCGCTACGACGGCACCGGCTATCCCCGCGGCTTGAAAGGAAATGAGATTCCGCTTGGAGCCCGTATCTTTTCAATCGCCGATACTCTGGACGCAATTACATCGGATCGTCCCTACCGTCCCGCCCAATCGTTGAAGGCGGCTCGAGAGGAAATCGCACGCTGGTCGGGCAGGCAGTTTGATCCGGAAATCGTGAGAGTTTTTCTCGAGATGCCCGACAAGATCTGGGAAGACCTGCGCCGGGAAATCGACGGTCAGACCTACCGGGCGGCGTATTCCACAGGGGCCAAGGGCTGAGAACGTTCTCCGGGGAACGCTACATTGCAGCGCTGGAATCCTTTGAAAGTCTCGATGTTCGCGGCCGTCCTTTTAGTTGGGACGCTAGCGCTAGCCTGTGCATTCCTTTCTCGAAGTTTCCTGCTTACTGCCGTTAGCGACATTGTGACCGGCCTGTTGATGCTGAGCCCTTTATTTTCATTCAGCATCCTGGGCGCGCAAAGCAGGGGCCGGATGCGCTGGTTTTGGCTATTGCAGTCCGCAGGATGGGCGCTCTGGTTCAGCGATCAGTTGGTTTGGATTTACTACGATCTGGTGTTGCGGCAGAAGATGCCTCCCATGCATCCGGCGGATGCACTGCTATTCCTGGCAGGCGCGCCCATGATGGCAGGCCTGCTTCTTCGCCCACATCGCGAGCCCTCCGCCCAGAGTGCGAGATTGGGTATCCTCGATTTCTTCTTGCTGGCGCTCTGGTGGCTCTACCTCTACGTTTCCCAGGTGGTCTGCTGGCAATACGCATATCTGAATCAAGATGGGTACAACCGCAATTTCGATCTCTTATCCATTGTGGAAAGCGTGCTGCTCACCGCCGTGTTGGTTGTTTTCTGGGTACAGACCTCAGGGAATTGGCGCCGTTTCTACGGGGCCCTCTGTTTCGCCGTGGTCTTTAACTACATCTCATTTTTCGTATTGAATCACGCCTTGGAAAAAGATGTTTATTTCACCGGGAGTTGGTATGACATACCTTACTCCGGTTCCTTTGCGCTCT
>JASLEQ010000641.1 GCA_030151135.1 Candidatus Sulfotelmatobacter sp.
GGCGACATTACAAGGATATTTGAAGGGGAAAAGAGAAGTCATCGTGCCATGGACGATGCACGTTCCGGTGAAGCTTTACCAATTGTTTCCTGGGCTGGTTGAGTGGGCGATGCAACGAATGGCGAAGTAAAATAGTTTCCAGTTTCACAGTTTCAAGATCTTTGGTGAGCTCTCGGAGGAAGCGAGATTTGGAAACGTTCACCCTGAAACCAATCCAGTTCTATCCCAGTTCCGCGAGCATCGCTTCCATTTCCGATTGGGCGTGGAGATTCCCGGTCCGGCGCGCGGAAGCGATTCCGTTCTGCAACATTCCTTTGGCCTCGTCGGTCCTCTCGGCTCGCGCCAACGTCTGTGCCGCCATGAAATAGCCGGCGGTGTAGTCAGGATGGTTCTCGATCAGGATGGCAAACTCGGCCAGCGCTCGGTCGAAATCTCCTTGTTTCGAATACTCCATGGCTAAACCATAGCGTGCAAATGCGTCCTTGGGATTCTCGGTGAGGATGTCGTTCAACGCTGCGATGCGGTCCATCGATGGTTCAAGCTCCCGCAATCGAGATTACTACATCGGCCAGCCACGCTAGTTCGATTACAATGGCCAGTCCCGAAATTTCTCGCCTGGAGACTCGATTGGCGTGTCCGTATTTCATGCCGGTGACAAAGCTGGAGAATGGCAACTGGCCGCATCCATCGCGGCTCCCGCTGGGATGCGGGTGGAGCGGACGTTGCACGGCCCCTGGCCATGAACAGGAAATCCCGCCGCAGAACGTGCTCGAAGCCGATTGCAATCTCGGATACGCCAGAACCTGTGGCTGGGCGCCGCAAGAGCGAATCTGGGACGCGGTGCGCTTCGGAGTCCAGGCTCCTGTAGCGCACCACTACTCGGATGCGAGCGATGGCACGGCGCGCGTGCTCCGGTTGACGTATGTCTGTGAACGTGATCATTGCCCGGTAGAGCACGGATCACTCGAATTCGACTTGGGCCAGTCCCGATGGGTGACGCGCCATGGAGATGACCGAATTCAGAGAATGGCGGAATGTTTTTTGGAATCGTATTTGAAGAGACGAGCCTGACCGATTCGGGCAGATCGTCAAAGCAAGGAAAGAAGATGCTCGAAGACAGCCTGACGCCGCGGCCCGTACGCGATTCACAATCTGAAATGGCGGAAATTGTCCTGCCTAACGATGCCAACCCTCTGGCCGCGTTGCTCGGCGGACGCCTGATGCACTGGATCGATCTTGCCGGAGCGATGGCCGCGCACCGGCATTCCCGCAATCATGTGGTCACGGCCTCTGTCGACCACATCGATTTTCTGGTTCCCGTTCGAGTCGGCGATCTCGTCATTCTGAGATCGTCGGTCAATCGGGTATTCACCACATCCATGGAAGTTGGGGTAAAAGTTTTCGTCGAGAACTATATCGCCGACACGGCACAGCATGTGGCTTCGGCACACCTGACTTTCGTTGCTATCGACAAGGAAGGAAGACGGCTTAAGGTGCCGCCCGTGATTCCTGAAACTGACGAACAGAGGCGCCGCTATGAGGATGCCGGTCGCCGGAGAGAGATTCGCCGTACGGAATTGGAGCGCAAACGACGTGTAGCACATTAGCCGGACTCAGAGTGTGATTCGGATCACTTTCTGAGTGTGATTACAATCACTTTCAGACAGCTTCCTCGAGACGTAGTCTAAAAAGCATTCTGAGGATTCTATGGAAAGTGCCCTGCTCGTACACCGCCTGCATTTTGCCTTCACGGTTACCTTTCACTATCTCTTTCCGCAACTGACGATGGGACTTGCGCCGCTGATCGTGGTGCTTAAGACCCTGGGTCTGCGCCGGAACGATGAGACCTATAACCAGGCGGCCCGATTCTGGGCGCGCATTTTCGGGATCAACTTCGTGCTCGGCGTGGTCACCGGAATCCCCATGGAATTTCAGTTCGGCACGAATTGGTCTCACTTCTCGCGATTTGCCGGAGGAGTCATCGGACAGACCCTGGGGATGGAAGGGATGTTCGCATTCTTCCTGGAATCGGCTTTTCTGGGATTGTTCCTCTATGGCGAGAAACGCCTGAGCCCTCGCGCACATTGGTGGTCTGCAGTGGCAGTATTCCTGGGATCGTGGCTTTCCGGATTTTTCATCGTCGCAACCGACGCATGGATGCAGCACCCGGTGGGGTATGTGAAAGCTCCGGACGGCTCTGTGCAACTTGCCAGCTTCTGGGATCTTGTGCTGAACCCTTGGGCCTGGTGGCAGTATGCCCACAACATGAGCGGCGCCGTCATTACAGGCGCGTTTGTGATGGCATCGATCGGCGCCTTCTATCTGCTGTGGGGGAAGTTTGAAACGCACGGACGCATTTTTCTCCGGGTCGGGGTAGTGGCAGGACTTATCTTCAGCGTGCTGCAACTGTTTCCCACCGGCGATGGGCAAGGACGCTTGATTGCCACCAACCAGCCGGTGACGCTCGCCGCCATGGAGTCGCTGTTCGCCACGCAACCTGGGGCGCCGCTGGTGCTGATCGGGCAACCCAACGTCGACCAGCGGAAAATCGACAATCCGCTGGTGATTCCGAATGCGCTGAGCTTCCTGACGTATCGCGCATGGAAAGCCGAAGTCAAAGGCCTGGACGCGTTTCCCCCAGATCAGTGGCCCACGAGCATCGAGCTGCTCTATTTCAGCTACCACATCATGGTCGGGCTCGGGACCATCTTCATTGCAGTGATGGTGCTGTCGGCTCTGTTGTTATGGCGCGGCATTTTATTTTCCAGCCGCTGGATGCTTTGGATTCTTCTGCTCTCTCTGCCTTTCCCCTACATCGCGAACACCGCGGGTTGGATGACAGCGGAGATCGGCCGTCAACCC
>JASLEQ010000676.1 GCA_030151135.1 Candidatus Sulfotelmatobacter sp.
CCTTGGATAGCGCGTAATCTTTCGCTGGAACAAACGCTTTAATGTCAGTTGCGGACGGAACCATTCCTCTCTCCATACATGAAAGTTATCAAAACCTGTAATCCATTTTGCTTTGTTAAGGGCAAGTGAGCTGCGCGCTGCCGGAGACCAGCACCGCGGTGCAAGCGGTGCCACTGCACGGTCCCGACGTGCTGGCTTTTACGGTCACGACTCCTGATGCGCCGGGATTGCACTGCGCCAAGCCGCTCGGGCTGATGGTCGCAATGTCCGATCCCGAGAGCTCCCAGCCCGCACCGGCGATGGGAGAAGGCGTAGGCGCCTGGCTGTAATTTCCAACTGCGCTGAATTGCACCTGGCCGTTCGCAAAGGCTTGAGCATCGGCACTGGCTGGAGTAACAGAAATCGATTGCAGCACACGAGGGCTTTGGCTGCCGCACCCGAAGGTTGCAAATTCGATGGCTGCCAGTAAAAGCGCGGGCGGCGTTAGCTTCCATCGCGCCATAACTACCTCCCGTCCGGATTTCTTGGATGAATCTACCTACTTCTCTGGTTTAACCAAATCCTGCGAGAGAAGTTGCGCTTTCCAGGCAAGGGTGTGCCCGCGCTCCAGATCTCCAGCGGCCAGGGCTGCCTTCGATTGATCGACAAACTGTTTGATCTGCGAGACGGTGTCTTGCTGCTCAGGGCTTAATTGAATGCTCGAAATTTTTTCCAGGTTGGCTTCCGTCGAACCAAGCATTTGATTGGCATCATTCCGCTTTTGTGATTCCTGGTCGCCGCCTGCGAGCTGAATGCTCGGTTCAGCCGTGCCTCCGTGCCGCACAACTACAACCTTCTCGGGACAGTTGTGGGAAGCAGATGGAGCAGCGTTTTGCGCCGCAGAAGGATCTTTCGGATTTGCCGGCGAAGTCCCGCTATTTCCGGATTGCGCCGGACTGACTGTGCTTGCGTTGTCACATCCTGAAGTGGAGGCCTTTTTCTGGGGCGACTTTTTTCGAGTTGTCCGCTTGCTGCGTGTGTGCTTGGGCGCGGGATTCTTTTGATCGGAAGCGCCGCCAGGATTGTTCGCGGTGCCATGCTGTGCTGGTGGTGTTTGCTGTTCCTGAGCGGAGGGGTTTGCAGGTTGGGCCGCGGCAGGTGTTTGTTCCGCAGACTGGGATTGCGCGTAATACCAATTCGGCGCAAGCCAGGGTGGCGGGAAACCAAACAACAGGATTGCGAGGGCCAGAGTCATGCGGGTCCTGAAATCAAACAGCGCACTTCGGGGTAATGGTACGCCTCGAACAAAGACGATGCTAATGATTTTGCCCTGACGAGGTTACCGTCAGTTGCCCTGCTGAGAAGCCGCTTCGCCTGGAACCAGGACTTCGCTTTCCATGCCGACCGCTGGAATCTGAAAGCGGAAGATAGTCCCCGTCGTTTCGGCCGATTCGAAATCCACGGTTCCGTAATGCCATTGCAGGATTTGATAAGTTTGGGCCAGTCCGATGCTGCTGCCTTCTTTTTTCGTAGTGAAGTAAAGCTCGAAAACTTTGTCGTGCATATCTTTTGGAATGCCCGGACCCTCGTCCTGCACCTCGGCGATGACGCTGCCATTATCGCGGCGGGCGGAAATGGTGAGCAGTCCACCGCCGCTCATCGCCTGCACTCCATTGATCACAACGTTCAGGATGGCCTGCTTCATCAAGTCGGTATCAACCCGGACGGGCAGCGCTAGTTCCGGCAGATGCAAATCGATTCGCACGCCGTGCTGCTCGGCATCGGGCGCGGCGAGCAGCGCTACATCTTCCAGCAGGTTGCGGAAGTCGGCTTCTTCCAGATGGAGATCGCGAGGCCGGGTGAAGTCCACCAATGTCTGCACCACACGGTCGAGGCGGCGAATCTCGCTATCGATGATGTCCATGTGGCGGCGCGTGTCGGGTTCCTGAGTCGCCAGCTTGTTCTGCAGAAGTTGCAGATGCAGGACGATGGCGTTGATTGGATTTTTGACCTCATGTGCTACCCCGCGCGTAAGACGGCCGCTCGCCGACAGGCGCCGTGACATCTCAATTTCGTCGCCGATGCGGCGAACGGGTTCGGTATCGCGCATGATGAGGAGCGCGCCGATCTGCGACGACTTCTCTTCGACGAAATCCAGCGAAATCTGAACCCGCTTGCCCCCCACAACTTCGAACTCACGTTGTAACATCGGGCGGCGGCGTTCGAAAGCATCGAGCAGCGCGCTTCCTAAAAGGAAGTTGCGATCGAAAACTTCCTGCACACTGCGTCCCAGCAGCTCGCTGCGAGGGCGTCCCAGGAATGCTTCGACGGGAGCGCTGACCAACACGATGCGCGAGTCGCGGGCGAACAGCATCAAGCCGTCTTGCAGCTTCGACATCAGTTGGTCGACATTGTCTTTCAATGCCGAGAAGATTTCCTTGCTGTCACGGATCTGCCGTCCGAGATTGGCGATCTTGAGCGACACCAGACCATATTCGTCATGTTCCGATTCTGAACTGGCGAGCTCAGTTTCACCTGCGCTCACGCTATCAAGGTTGCGGCTGATCTGTTTGAGGGGCCCAAGTGCCAGATTCGAAATGCCGGCGGCGAGAAAGAGCGAGATCAGAGTGAGCGCGATCGAGATGTAGAGCGACTTCATCAGCCGGGCCTGCACTTCGCTCTTCAGGAAGATAGTTTGCACCCCCATGCGAATGGTGCCAAAAGGAGCGCCGTTGAGTTCCAGGGGATAGCTGACGTCGTAGACCGTGGCTGGGCTGAATACGAGCCGGATCTGCTCGCGGAATGGAGCATGTACCACGGTGGTGAAGTCAGGACGGATGGGGAGAATTTTTCCGACGAGTCGCTGGTTGGTGTGCAGCAGCGCCTTGTTGTTGTTATCGACGATGCTGACGTCGTAGATGTAGCGCCAGTCGCCCGGATCGGATTGCAGCAGATTGTTCAGGTTGACGTCGGTTTGAACGTATTCAGTGAGTGCGCGCTTTAGCGCGACGGGATCGTTCGTATCGACCTTCGTGCTTCCGAAGTCGGGGACGTCGTTGGCTGCAGCGTAGGCTAGTTGCTGGGTCAGGCTGTTCGCGGTTTCGAAGGCATTCGCGATTCTCAGTCGAAGAATTTGAGAGATATAGAGGTACGAGAACGCCGTTACCATGGCAGCCACCATCAAAGTGATGACCAGCACGATGATAGTTTTGCGTCGGAACATTGAACCCCAAGATGCTTAGTTGCTGGTGACTTCTTCTTTGCCCGGAGCCGCGTCAGCGGCCGCGCTGCCATATTCCTTCAGTTTGTTGTGAAGGGTCTTAAGGCTGATGCCGAGAATTTCAGCGGCGCGCGTCTTATTGTTGCTGGTCGCCTCAAGCGTCTTTAGAATCAGCATTTTCTCAGCTTCTTCCACGGTTGTACCCACCCCGAGGCGGACGGCGTCAGGATCGTTGGGCGCGGTGCGGAGCGGGGCCTGGCCGAATCCGGGAGGCAGGTGCTTGGTCTCGATGACACCGGTATCGCAGACGATGACGGCGCGTTCCATCGTGTTGCGCAACTCGCGCACATTGCCGGGCCACGAATAATTGTTGAACTGGTTCAGAACCGCTTCACTCACGGCAGTGACTTTGCGTCCGTGCTTATTGCTCATTTCGGTGAGCAGCAGTTGCACCAGTCCGGCCACGTCTTCTTTGTGCTCACGAAGCGGCGGCATGTGGATATTGAATACGTTCAGCCGATAGTAGAGATCGCTGCGAAGTTCGCCGCGGGCGACGGCTTCATCCGGAATTTTGTTGGTTGCGGCCAGCACGCGAACGTCGACCGCGGTCTCAACCTTGCTGCCGAGGCGGCGCAGTTTGCGATCTTCAAGAACGCGCAGCAGTTTGGCCTGCGTGCCTACCGGCATTTCTCCGATTTCATCCAGCAGGAGGGTTCCGCCTTCCGCCAGTTCGAAGCATCCGGTCCTGCGCTCGAGGGCTCCCGTGAAAGCGCCTTTTTCGTGCCCGAAGATTTCACTTTCCATCAAAGTTTCGGGGATGGCGGCGCAGTTGATCGCCACGAATGTACGATCCTTGCGCGGGCTGAGTTCATGGATCGTGCGCGCCACCAGTTCCTTGCCGGTTCCGCTGGCTCCGGTGATCAGGACCGAAGCCGTGCTGGGGGCGACCATCTCAATCAGCCGAAAGATTTCCTGCATTTTGCGGGATGAGCCGCTCAAGCGGCCAAGCGATCCGCTGTCGCGCAAGCGGCGCCGCGTAGCTTCCAGTTCGGCGCGGGTGCCGAGCAGGGCCGACGCATTCGACAGAATGGTCCGCAAGCGATTGGTGTCGATGGGCTTGGTGATGTAGTCGTAGGCGCCCATTCGCATGGCCTGCACCGCGCTGTCGATGGTTCCTTGCGCGGTGACCAGGATGACGGCCATGGTCTGCGCTTGTTCGGCGAGGCGCTCCAGCAGCTCGATGCCGCCCATGCGCGGCATCTTGAGGTCGGTCACGACGAGCGCAGGAGACCATTGTGTAGCCTTCTCCAACCCTTCGGCCCCATCTTTTGCGGTCTCGACTCGGTAGCCCCAGGAGGTGACCAGTTCGGCCAGTCCCGAGCGTTCATTTTCTTCGTCTTCAACGATCAGAACTTTTTCTTGGATCATCTGGTTGCTCTGGATTGCATCTCCCGCCCTTTATCCTTTTATCCTTATGGAAGCCGGTGGATAGGATTGAAACCCCACGATACGCGGCAAAGCCGCACCGGGCAAGGTCTGGAGCGTTCCGGCCGTTCAGGGAAGTGCTCGTGTGATTCGGTGTCAATTTGAGACAGCCGCTTCGCGTTGAAGAGCACTTCCGCTAGGCTCTAGTCTATCGCTTTCGCTTTCTTTTGCAGTGAGATAGAATTTCCAGTCCCGAAGAGGTCCCGCTTCGTTGCCACTCTGGCCGAAGTTCAATGGAGTTCTTTTCTACAGACATCGATCCAATTTTCTCCTGGAGGGTTATGACAGTGGGGAGCTTAAGAGGCTATGGTTGCAACGTACTCGCCTGTTTGTTGGCGGTAATGGCACTGGTTTTCCTGTCCAGCGCAGCGCAGGCGCAGAGTGATTCGTATCCGAAATGGGATCTTTTCGTGGGTTATCAGTGGCTACATCCAGGTGGGACGGTTCCGGGTGCCTACAGTGATCCTAGCGCGCCGACGCCATTCAAGATTCCCGATATGTCGCGCGGGCTGGGCAGCGCATTCGCACTCAACTTCGACAAATATTGGGCCCTCGAAATCGACGGCGGACACAACTGGGTCAGTCCCGGCAATTACGAGACAACGGCTTCGGCCGGACCGCGTGCTATGTTCCGTACCGAAGACGGAAACTTCTTTGTCCATGCGCTGGTTGGGTATAACCGGCTGGCGATCCAGGACATCAATCCGCGATCCAATGGAATTGGTGCGATTTTGGGCGGCGGGATGGATATTCCGCTCAACAAAAAGATCTCGTGGCGGCTATTCCAGGTCGATTATGTTTGGGCGAGGCATCATTATCCCGACCTGGCCGCCGCCGAGTTTCCGGATCTTCGACGGCCCACGCTCAACGGGGTAAGGTTGCGCACCGGTATCGTCCTTACGTGGGGCGGTGCTGAACCGGTGGCCCCGACCGCAGCTTGCTCCGTGCAGCCGACCGAAGTCATGGTGGGTGAGCCCATTACCGCGACCGTAACACCTGGCAATTTCAATCCGAAGCATACGGTGACCTACGCCTGGAGCGGGACGGGCGGTCAAGTAACCGGCAAGGACACGTCTGCGACCATCGACACCAACAACGTCGCTCCGGGCGATTACGCCGTTACGGCGAAGGTGACGGATCCGAAGGAGAAGAAGGCGAACGAAGCAAGCTGCTCCGCGAAATACACGGTGAAGCCGCTTCCGCCGAAGAACCCGCCGACAATGTCACTGTCGGCCAATCCGACGGACCTTACGCCTGGAGGAACGGTAAATCTCTCCGGAAATTGCACCAGCCCGGATGGCGTTCCGGTCTCGGTTGCGAACTGGACTTCCTCGTCAGGAACAGTTTCGGGTAGCGGAACTTCGGCAACTCTGAATACCGCTGGATTGCAGCCTGGACCAATCACGGTGACCGCGACTTGTACAGATTCCCGCGGACTCACGGCACAGGCTACGACGCAAATCAACGTGCAGGCTCCGCCTCCTCCGCCGGTGGATAAGGCATTGGAGGCGAGGCTCGCCCTGCATAGCGTGTATTTCCAGACGGCGATGCCCTCGGCGAAAGATCCGAACGGCGGATTGCTCCCGAGCCAGCAGCAGACGCTGATGGCAATGGCGACCGACTTCAAGAAATACCTTGAAGCCAAGCCCGATGCTCACCTCACGCTGGAGGGGCACGCGGACCATCGCGGAAGCCCGGCCTTCAACCAGGTTCTCACCGAACGCCGCGTGGCGCGGGTGAAGAGCTATCTGGTCGAGCAGGGGATCCCAGAGGCTGACATTGATACGAAGGCCTATGGAGCCGAGAAAAACCTGACGACCGACCAGGTGAAGGATTCGATCATGCAGAATCCTGATCTGACAACCGAAGAGCGCAAGCGGGCTCTGGCCAGGATCGATGTGATCCGCATGGCGAGCAATCGTCGCGTGGATATCACATTGAGCTCCGCGGGACAGATGGAAACATCGGTACGTCAATTCCCGTTCAACTCGACTGACGCGCTGAGCTTGATTGGCGGTCGGGAGAGCGCCAAGAAGGCGGTTCCGGCGAAGAAGCGCTCGACCAGGAAGCCGGCGCCGAAGAAACAATAACGCTTTACGATTGAGATGTGATCCGCGGAGGGCAGACGCCCTCCGCTTTTTTTTGGAAAGCGAGATGGCGAATGACACTCAGTCGAGGTTCTTCGGCAAGCGCCTCAGCACCTCGGCTGCGAGCTCCCTGGTGAATTGATCCGCTGGCAGGGGCTTCGAAAGCGCTGCGGCCTGACCTGCCCACAACTGCATGTAATCCAGCGAAGCCGCCCGCTCGGAGGCTGCACGCAAGGGTGCAACGAGGGTTGCGGCGTAGGGGAAAGCCGGCGCGGCATCCGACATGGGCCCTGATTCCTGCAGAAACCGGTTTACGATCCCTCGAGCGGGACGACCACTGAACAGGTTTGTCAATGCAGTCTCGTGATTCGCCGACTGCTCCAATGCACGCCGGTACATGGGAGACACATTGGCCTCAGGGCAGAAAAGGTAGGCGGTTCCCAATTGCACCCCGGAAGCGCCAAGAGCGAACGCGGCGATCACGCCCCTTGCATCCGCAATGCCTCCGGTGGCTATCACGGGCACAGACACCGCGTCTTTGATCTGAGGGAGCAATGCGAACAATCCAAGTTGGGTTGCGAGGTTGGTTTCAAGAAACATGCCTCGGTGGCCGCCTGCCTCAACTCCCTGGGCGAGGATCGCGTCGCAGCCGCGCGACTCCAGCCATTTCGCTTCACGGACGGTGGTCGCAGAAGAAAGAATTTTGATCCCTCGCTTTTTCAGCCGTTGTACGAGACTGAGATCGGGCAACCCAAAGTGGAAGCTGACGATCTCCGGCCTGGTTTCTTCTACCACGGCACACATCTCCTCATTGAAGGGCAGGCGGAGTCGCGTTGAGGGAACGCTCTCGATGTCGAGACCAAGCCGCTCATAGTGGGGTCTCAGCACACTCTTCCAGCGATCGAATACAGCGGGGCCGGGCGTTTCCATGGTGTGACAGAAGAAGTTGAGGTTAAAAGGACGCGGCAGGTCCTGGCGGAGTTGATTGATGGCGTTGCGGACGTCGTCCGGGCTGAGCAGCGCGCAGGCCAAGGAACCTAGCGCGCCGGTGGATGAGACGGCCCGCGCCAATGCGACAGAATCCGAACCCGCCATGGGCGCTTGAATGATTGGAATCTCGATGTTGAGCAAGTCGAGGAGACGGCGATCAGGCCAGGATTGCATGAGAATATTTTCGCATTGATGGCGTTCACGATTGGCGCGGTTTCGCCGCATCGTTCGCGGCAAGGGCTTGTCAGATACGAAAGGAGGACGTAACGCTCAATTGGGCGAACGAAGGAAAAAACTACATAGTTCCACGAAGGTGCCATCGCCAAGCCCATGATTTGGTGAGATCGTGTGTGGTATTCGGCTTGGCACTTCCGGCAATGGAATTGCAGCGCGAATATCAAACGATGCCTCCGATTCAACGAGCGGTAAGCTTCGGTGGCCCGATTCTGCTGGCGTTGCTGGCGAGTGCAGGCTGCTCGCGGCCCTTCGAAACTCCGGCAGAAGGCGCGACGAATGACGTGCGCGCGCCTCTTCGCACAGCGCAAACCACCCCGGCCTCGGCGGTTGAGCGTCTCAGCACAGTGCCTGCGGCCAACCGGCAGCAGACGCTTCCGTTCCAACCTTCGCAGGATGTTCCGGCGGGCACACTGCTCACGGTCCGTTTACAGAGTCCGATCGAAGTCCGGGTTCCGATCATGGTGGATTCGTTCCAGGCTGTGGTCGAAGAGCCGGTGGTGATCGACGGCAACACGTTGATCCCGCGCGGAACCAGTGTCGCAGGCCATGTGGAGACTGTTTTGTTTCGCAGACGGAACCACGGCGGGGCTATGTTGGGCTTGAACTGGATTCGCTTCATGTAAGCGAAGGCGATGTCGCGGTTCAGACTTCGAATCTATTCGCTCGTCAGAGTTCGGCGAATGGGAAAACGTCGTCCAAGAGCCAGCTGGAGCGAGGTCGGCGTCTTACTTTTCGACTGACCGAACCGATTTCACTTATTTTGCGATCCGCGCAAACCTCCCGTTGACAAACGGTTAGAGGGTTTTCCACAGATAAAACGCCGTTCATTGTGACATCTGCCCTTTCGGAGGCACCCCGCCTTGTCTCTATAGTGAGCCGAAACGGGAGGCAGGCATGATTCAAAAGGCGTCGCGCTCCTGTTTCGGGAAAACTGAAGTCTCGGGTAGCGCGCTCTAGCGTTCCGTTTCTGCAGAACTTCCCGCAAAGTGAAGACATGAGTGCTGCTGCTGAAATATTGCGAATGCCGGAAAGTTCCAAAGCGGAATTCGTTTCCAATGCCGAAAGCGTGCCCGTCGCCGCGGTGTTGTGCGATGACGAAGGCAACATCACGGCGACAAATCCCGCAGCCGAACAGATGCTTCCGGCGCGAAACGAGGGAAGGGTTCCGATTCGCCTTACCGACCTGATCCAGGTGCAGGATCGGTTGCAGGTCGAGCGACTGATGCTGGCGGTTGCGGCCAGTGAGCAGGAGGCTTTCCAACTCGACACAAGAGTGCCCGGTTCGGGACGCGCGATCCGGTGGACGGTGCGGAAGCTGGCCGCTCCAACCCGCGTTTCGACGGGAATGCTGGCGCTGGGCGAACCGGTTGCTCGGGAAACAGACGGCCGGCAAGAACTGCGCCAGGCGCAGCGGCTGGAGCTGGTGGGCCGGCTTGCGAGCGGCGTGGCGCATGACCTGAATAACCTGCTTACCGGCGTCCTGCTTTATTCCGACTTGCTGATGACGACGCTGGAGCCTGGGCACAACGCGCGCAAATATGCGGAAGAGATCCGCAAGGTGGGATTGCAGGCGAGCGGAGTCGTGAAGCAGTTCCTTACGCTGGCGAAACCCTCCGCGGGTCCGCTGCGGCTGCTGTCGCTCAACGAAATCGCCGGAGGCATGAAAGATCTGCTGACGCGGTTAATGGGAGCCCAGATTGACCTTCGATTTCATCTCGATCCGAATCTGGGACTGGTGCGGATGGATTCCACGCAGGTACAGCAGATTTTGCTGAATCTTGTGCTCAACGCGCGCGACGCCATGCCGCACGGAGGACTAGTCGAAATCAAGACGGGAAACTGCAAGGTGCAAATTCTGCCCGAAGCGAAGAACGGGGAGAACGATCCTTCGACGCTTTCCTGCGCATTGTTCGTAGTTTCGGATAACGGTCACGGCATGGACGAAGCCACGAGGTCCCGGTTGTTTGAACCATTTTTCACGACCAAAGGCGGCAAGGGGACAGGGCTTGGTTTGACCACGGTCCACGACATTGTCACCAGCAGCGGCGGCCTGATTTATGTGGATAGCGCTCCCATGAAAGGGACGCGGGTGAGCGTGCTGCTTCCGCTCGCAGACGAAGAGACCTCAGATTTTTCAGTGAT
>JASLEQ010000018.1 GCA_030151135.1 Candidatus Sulfotelmatobacter sp.
GTGTCTTGGCGCGCGTCGAGGATCATGCGCACACCGAGAAAGCAGAGATATGCAGCGCCAACGTATTTCACAGCAGCGAATGCCAGGGCTGACTTGGCAAGAATGATCGAGATGCCAAGCGCCGCGGCAAACACGTGCACCATGCCGCCAAGAAACGTTCCGAAGGCAGAGAGGACGCCTTCGCGCTTGCCTCCCGCAAGGCTGCGAGCCAGAACGTAGAGCATACCTGGCCCTGGTGCTATCGCGAGCAATAGAGCCGCAGTCATGAAGAAAACAACTCGTGTGGAATCGAACATGATGTCCCCAGTATTGAATTTCTAGTTTTGCAGCCAGCGCTCTAACTCTGCAAGCGATTCGACCCGTGGATGTTCCTGGTCGCGGTAGGCGCCAGCCACATCGAAGAGCACGGCCTGCATTCCTGCATTGCGCGCACCCACATAATCGACCGAATATACATCCCCTACATACAAGCTTTCAGCAGGATCAGCTTTCATCTCGCGAAGAGCCGCCGTGAAAATCTCCGGATGCGGTTTTTCGTGACCGACATTGCCTGAATCTGTGATGCAGGAGAAGCAATCGCAGATTCCGCAACGCCGCAACACCGCGTCGATGCGACCGTCGGCATTGGAGATGACCGCGATAGCGTATTGCTCGCCGATTCGATTCAGGGCTTCACGAGTGCCGGGCAGGATCTGATCCCAATTCGCAGAGTTCTGCGTATTGACCACCAGCTGGTCGCGAAGGCCTTCGTTGAACACGCCAGCTTCATAGAGCAGGTGGGTATGAAACGTCCACCAGAAACCATGATCAATTTTGCCGCTGATCAGGCCCGCGTCGAATTCTTTCTTGGTGCGCCGCTCGAAGGCTTGCCATTGCTGCAACGAAGGACGCTTGTCTTGAGGCAAGGGCGCGAGCATACGCTCACGGTTGGGGAATAATAAGGTGTTGCCTACGTCGAAAAAAATGTAACGGCGTTTCGCCATGAATCCATATTAAACAAGCCCGGGCACTTCGTAGTCGTTTGACCAGCGCGGCAGTAAAAGGATGTAATATGCAAATCCTAGCCCTGTCTAGCGCTGGGCCGGTTTCGTCGATGTCCTTGGGAGCAGTAGCCTTGATTGCGGGCCTCGGCCGCACGTTCGTTGCGGCAACCACCTTTTTCTCTTGCGCGTCGTCATTGACCGCAGGAGTAGACACAGTGTCCGCAGCGCTCATCTATCGCGGATCACGGCAGGATGTCTACAACATCCTTTGGGCGGTGGTGTTTGGCTTCGCGACCCTGAACATTCTTGGATTAGCCTCGCGGCGCATGGAGCCGGGACGGCGCGGCTTGAGTTTTGGAGAGCTAATGGCCGTGATGGTTGTTCTACTTTCCATCTTCCTGCTGGGCTGGGAGCTTTTGGGTTTGCTGCACATTTTCCCGCTTAAGTTAAGGGGTTGAAAGCACTTAGCGCGCAATGCGAGTTTTCCACAGTGTTCCCATGGGAACATTTTAATGTACTTAGTTGTACGTACGAAATTGTGATTAAATATGCAAATCCTGCGTTCTCGGGCACATACGCACCCCTAAGGGTTGATAACCCTACGCTTAATCTATTTTCGAAGCTGAGAGCTTCGCTTGCCCGGCGCATTTGCGGTATGATTCGCCTAGATGGCGAAAAAGGCTCCCAACTTTGAAGTGACCTGCCCGTGTTGCAGCGCGGTGTTAAAGGTAGATGCGGAAACACGCGCGGTAATCTCCCACACCGAAGCGGTGAAGCCGCGCACATTCAGCGACATGGAAGCGGCCGCAAAAGCGATGCGCGAGCAGGATAGCCGCCGCGAGTCGATCTTCCAGCAATCGGTAGAGGCCCAAAGGCATGCCTCCGATCTTCTCGAAAAGAAATTCCAGGAGGCGCTGAAGAAAGCCAAAGAGTCTCCCGACACCGGTAAGCCCATCCGGGACTTTGATCTCGATTAGCCGATGCCAGGTTCCGCAAGGACGCGTCCGTTGCTTCTCGGACACCGAGGGGCAAGGTCGCTAAGATCTGTCCCGGAAAACTCCATTGAGTCTTTTGAACGCGCGCTGGCCGACGGTTGCGACGGTTTCGAGTTCGATGTGCGACTGACGGCGGATGGCAAGGCCGTGGTTTGTCACGATCCGTATTACAAAGGGTTCGAGATCGCGACGTCCTCGGCGACCAAGTTGCCTGCACTGCCGCAATTGGAAGATGTCATCTCGCGTTTTCACCCGCGCGCATTTCTCGACATCGAGCTGAAGGTGGAGGGGCTGGAGCTCGTGACGCTCGAACTGCTTCGCCCGTTTCGAACGGAGGGTCGATTCGTAGTTTCCTCGTTCCTGCCCGCGGTTCTTCGTCGCCTTCGTGCCGAAGACGCTTCCCTTCCCCTTGGGTTTATTTGCGAGACCCGTGAGGAGTTGCAATCCTGGAAAGGTGTATCGTGCGAGTACGTGATTCCTCACCACACTCTGTTGAACCGCGAGACCGTAGACATGCTGCAAGATGCCGGGAAAGACATTGTGGCCTGGACGGTAAACACCACTCGCGAAATGAAGAAGTGTCGGGACTTCGGTGTGAGCGGGATAATCTCCGATAAGACAAGACTTCTGAGCAAGGCGTTCCAGCGCTAAATGAAGTTGCAGATGGTCCGTCTTGCGTCAGGTTAGCCTGAGAAAGTGAGGGGCCATCCTCATTCGCAAAAGACCCTGACCTTCACTTTGGCGCCAGCTTCCTTTTGATCGACGTCCACGGATAAGTCATTTAACTGTTCGACCAAATCCTCCAGATTTTCCGGCTTGATCTGGCTTAGGTCGATGGGCACGCCTTTTTCATGCATCGCCTGATTTGCGCGTTGGAGGGCTTGCTGCGGAATCAAGCCTGCTAGGCGGACACCCGCGCGGAGCAACTGCATTGGCACGCGGACATTAACCTTGGTGGGGCCGTCGTAGGAGCCGCTGCTTCCCTCTTCGGTATCCACCAAGACGCGGAGATATTTGGGACGAGTCTTGGTAAATGGAGATGACCCGGTCTCAAAAGATACTCGATCGGAAGAAGATGTTTCCATGGCACTGATCAGACGCTCAGCTTCATCGGCACTGATTTTGCCTGCGGCAAGCATTTCGAGAATTTGACGACGATGTTCGTTCATAGCGACTCCTAAAGAATGTGAAATGACAATCCGGCGCTGCGATGTTCGACTTCAAGTCTGGTATCGGCCAAAGCAATCAAAATCTGCCAGATTGCCGCAATGCCGCGAAACGGATTCACCCGGCAGACCAGGAAGCCGATAAACACAAACGGCGACAGCAAAATCCCGAGCGGAACCAGCACCATCCACATGAGAAAGAGAGGAATCCAGAGGCGGAACGTGCGGCTCTCCTGGTTGCGCGGGCTAACAACGGCGACGAACGGGATCACTTCAATGCCTCCATTTCACGAATGGCTTCTCGGGCGTTAATCTCGCCGCGCTGCAAGCGGGCGAGTATTTCGGATTTCGGCGGGGTCGGGTTGGTCTGGATGAACTCCAGGCTGTCAGCGATGCGGGTCAGGCGCGACTTGATCGTTGGATAACTAACGCCGAAGACGCGCTCCATTTCTTTGATGGATCCGTGAGAACGGACAAACGCGGTGATGAAGATCTGGTCGTCCATGGAGAGTCGCGCCAACTGCGGAAGTTCAAATTGGCCTTCGATCGCGATTCCCTTTTCGACTAAGCGGATCCGCTCGACGACGATGGACTGGCCTTGTGTAAGTTGGGTTAACTCTTGCCAATCTTTCGAATTCTGAATGTTTTCTGGCATTTGTATAAACAATGTTGACTGTATAATTAATTTTATTAATAATGTCAAGTATAAAATTGAAGAAACTACATGAGAAGATCAAGAATCTTTGATGGCTCTATCCACCTGAGAGTCTGCGATAGGGCCAACTACATCTAATGAATTGACTTCCGTCTGGGCGAAACCTAGATTGGAAGAGGGCCCAATCGGCCCTCTGTTCTTTGAATGGCCATCCCACTAGTGGGGGCGTCACGGCTTCGACGGAGATGCTTGCGGCCAAGAGGCATGCCGGGGTGCACACACCCGTAATCGTGGGCAAAATGATAATTGCCAATCAACAGATGGCATACGCAGCCTAATTAGTTAGGCAGCCGTCTCAAGAGGCTTTGCTCGCGGGCCTCCGAAGGACGTCACACAGCGAGCTGCTCTTCTCTTCTACGTCTGGGACGAGGGGCTAAGACCACAGGCTAGCGGGACGCGTTTCTTGTCGGTTCTGAGCGCGGTCCGCGAACGTCCCAGGGTAATGCCTGGGGCATGAACACGACTAAGCATGTAGTTCTCTTGACCAGTAACATTTTCGGACGCGGGTTCGACTCCCGCCGCCTCCACCACTATATCTTGTTGATTTTTAACTAGTTATAAAAACATCGCAGAACCGTACAATGAACGTACAACGGATTCGCCAAAGACGCCGAATTCATGCTCTCTGTTTACTCTCGCCATTAGCCTCCCTGCCTTTGAGATAGCCACCCAGATCTTGTAAGTTTTTGAACATCCGGACTCCTGTTGGCTCATAACACGACACACGGTGGCAAAGCGCACATCTGCGATCGAGATTTGCTCCTCGCTCTGGCCTGCTGCGAAGCGCACTTGCCTGTTTAACTTTAGGCAAGTGGGCTGTGCCCATTTCAACGCGCGCTGGTGAAAACAAATGCAGGCCCCTTATTCTAGGGGCCCGCATGTTTCGGTTGTTAGGCTGACTTTCGAGTTCCAGACTCCGATGAACCTGTGCGACGTTTGCTACCGCGCCGGGCATCTCCGCCTAAGGATGTTTCGATGTTTTCAACACCCTCCTTAAGTTCGGGAACCTCGACGATTTGCCAATCGCCACCTTCATTCCATGGTCCTCGGGCATCGGTTTCGCCTTCATCTCCTTCTCCGGTTGAATCGTTGAAATACTGATCGACCAGCTTAGGAGTCGGTGGTATCTTTCCGATGGAAAAAGGTGCCTTTCCCATGCTTTCGAGAGCAGCGGTGAATGCCTTCATATGAGTAATCTCTCGGGTCATCAAAAACTGGAGCGCGTCCTTTGACCCCGGATCGTCGCAATAGTTAATCAACCGCTCATACACGATCTTGGCGCGGGCTTCGGCTGCGATGTTGCTTCTCAAATCCACGTCCAATTCGCCTGTGATCTTCAAGTAGTCGGCCGTCCATGCATCGCCCATGGAGTTGAACAAGCTAACGCCCCCGCCACCGGCGATGGCAATGAGGGGGTCGGCTTCCCCAGCTTCACCCTTCTTCAGAGGTTGAAGGTGCATCCGCGCCAGCGTGCCGACAACCTCCAAATGGCTGAGTTCCTCAGTGCCGATGTCCATCAACATGTCCTTGCGATCGGGATCATCGCAGTTCAGGCCCTGGATCGAATACTGCATTGCGGCAGCAAGTTCCCCGTTGGCCCCGCCGAACTGTTCGAGCAGCATGTTACCGAATCGAGGATCCGGCGTTCCGACTTTTACGGTATACATCAGTTTTTTTATGTGGTGGTACATGAGTCCTCTCTTCCGATCGTAATTGCGTCTCAATTGGAGACCTATTCAGCGATAGGGCCTACGCAAACAAATGACAATCGATGCGATTCGGTAGAAGCTACAGTAATTCTCCTACAAGCCCCGCATAGGAAGGGTTTGTTTAAACGTGACATGGAGGGTCAAGGGGAGGGCAAGGTCCCATGACCGAAATCAAGGGAATAACCAAACTCTTTGGCCATAGATGAATCAAAACTTGTACTGCAATGGCCGCGATTGTCGCGAATACGGCGTACTCCCGATCTAAGGTTATTCCACGTCCAACGAGAATCGCTCGCTGCGAGCGGAAGTTTCTTCGGTTCTTTCCTAAAGGCTTTCGCGATGAAACCTATTTGGACTGGGAACGCCGATACAAGGAGCGGGCACATGAAGAATGGCGATCTGTACTGAGTCGTTCGGAATATCAATCGAAGTTGTATCGAGGCAGGTTTCGGGAGATAGCAGTCGAGGCAGTCAAAATTGAGTCCCGCACAAATCTTCTCTTCTCCTTTGAAAAGATGGCAATTCGCGACGCGCTGAGGGCCGAACGTGGCGCGCGAGCTTTTGCTGAAGGCCTCTACGCCCTTTTACACGGCCCAGGAAACCTGGGCACAAGATTCAATCGCTGGTGCGAAGTTGTCGCGGGACTGCCGTGCAAACAAAGTCGTGTACTCACCTGGCCTATCGTTACTGTTTTCGGGTTCATAGCGCAGCCGGACACCCATATTTTCCTCAAGCCTACGGTCACCCGCTTGGCCGCTAGAGAATACGGATTCGATTTTCGATACCGCCCCCGCCCATCTTGGGACACGTATTCCAGTCTTCTTGCCTTCGCTGATGAGATTGAAAGCGATTTGCATTATCTTCATCCGCGAGATTTCATTGATACTCAGTCGTTCATCTGGGTGCTCGGATCAGATGAGTATAAGTAGCAGGAAAGCTGTGATCGGCGCTTGACAAGGGACTCCGACGGGTGACAGTTTCGCAAACGAGCCAAAGCAGACTATGCAAGAGCGCAAGTGACCCCGTACTCGGCTTCCCGAACGTTGAGTTTGATCGTGTCCAAACGAATCGAGATCCGAAATCACCGTCCGCAACCGGACCTTATCTAGACAG
>JASLEQ010000087.1 GCA_030151135.1 Candidatus Sulfotelmatobacter sp.
GCCCATGATTCAACTTTCCGATATTCATGCCGGGTTGGGAAGAATCCGCGCGGACATCCGTGTCTCGCCTTGTACCTACTCTGAGGCCTTTTCCGCAGTCACCCGGAATTCCATTT
The DNA here is from genome assembly GCA_030151135.1 of Candidatus Sulfotelmatobacter sp. Next base: position 117 of record JASLEQ010000087.1, read on the forward strand.
TTTTGAAGCTCGACAACCAGCAGCGTACGGGCGCTTTCAAGGAGCGCGGCGCCCTGAACAAATTGCTGACGATGACGGCGGAGGAGCGGTCGCGTGGCGTGATTGCGGCATCGGCAGGGAATCATGCGCAGGGAGTTTCGTATCACGCGGGAAGACATGGTATTCGGGCGCGGATCGTGATGCCGTTGCCGACGCCGTTGACGAAAGTTTCCGCGACGAAAGCTTACGGGGCCGAGGTTCTACTGCACGGTGCGAACTACGATGAGGCTTACGAGAAGGCGGTCGAGCAAAGCCGGGATGAAGGGCTGACTTTGATCCATGCATTCGACGATGATGCCGTCATCGCGGGGCAAGGCAGCCTGGGGCTGGAGATTCTGCAGCAGCATCCGGACATTGAGGTTGTGGTCTCGCCGATTGGCGGCGGAGGCTTGATCGGAGGAATCGCTTGCGCGGTGAAGGAAAGCAAGCCCGACGTGAAGGTGTATGGAGTGCAGCCGTCGCGGATTCCGTCGATGAAGATGGCCGTGGAGCAGGGTAAGCCCGTGACGTTGCAGTCGGCGAAGACGATTGCGGATGGCATTGCGGTCAGACGGGCGGGGGATCGAACGCTGCCGTTGGTGCAGAAGTACGTGGATGACATCGTGACGGTGGAAGAAGAAGAGATTGCCAACGCCATTCTTCTGCTGTTGGAACGGGAAAAGACGCTGGCTGAGGGCGCAGGAGCGGCAGCCATTGCGGCGGTATTGAACCGCAAACTGGCGCTCGAAGGAAAGCGGGTGACAGTGCTGGTCTGCGGCGGGAACATTGATGTGACGCTGCTCTCCCGGATCATTGAGCGCGGCCTGGTGAAGGACGGACGGCTGGTGAGATTGCGTGTGCATCTGCCGGATTATCCTGGCGCGTTATACCGGCTGACGGGGCTTCTGGCGGAACATCGGGCGAACATCGTCGAGACTGCTTATGACCGTGCCTATCACGGAGTGAATCTCGGAGATACTGCGATCGATATCACAATGGAAACACGCGGGCCGGATCACATCGCTGAGCTCATTTCTGCGCTGGAGCATGCCGGCTATCCCCACGAACGGATCCTCTAGACAGCTGCGTCCTATTTACATTCCTTGGCTTCGAATAACTTATTTGGCAGCAGCAGGTGCGGGCAGATGATCGGGAGCGGGTTGACTGCTTTCGATCCATGCCGTGTACCAGAGATTGAGAAGCATCTGAGATCCGGCGGCAAGACGATGGATCGTGAAATCGAACGCTTCGGGAGAGCCTTTACCTTTGAACCCGCCAGCCTTCTCGAGTTCGTAAACCTGCTCCACGAAGCCGTGGGATTCGTTTAAGTAAGAGAGATAGTCTGAGAATGGATCTTTCAATTGGGTGGGAGGATTCACCATTGCAGCGAAGTCGGTTGCTTTGATGTTGGCGCCAACAAAATCGGTTTCAAAAAGCGAATGGATGACGTGCTGTGTGGCGTATCCGTTTGGATTGGGCCCGACCCAGCCGTTGTATTGAATCGTAGTGTGCAGCGGTTGCGCTGCGTCCGCCACGTAATGGCCGAGCCAACCGGCGTAAAAGATGATTGCCTGCTGAACGGCGGCCGTGGACTGGTGCGAGGCCTCGAGACGGCGATATTCGCGGAAGGCGGCCTTGAGGCGGCCGTAAACCTCCATCGTGATGTAAGGCTGAAGTCCGACGCGCTCGGGGAGGTAGTCGTCCGGGTGATCGGTGGTTGCGGCGCGCTTTTCGTAAAGCTTGCGGTAGAACTCATAGCGCCCGCGGGGCAGCGGATCGAGCCATGCCACGCGTTCGAGATCGATGAAATGATCGGGCTCCTGGGAATTCTTCAGGGCATACTCGGCGGGATTGCGCCAGCGATCGGGTTCGGGCCCGAGGTAGGCGATCTCGACCACGGCGCGTCGCAGGAACTTGGGCATTGTTGCGGGAATCTTCTGGGCGGCGACGCGGTTCACAAATGTGTGGCCATCGTTGCCCCAGGCGAAGGCGAGATCAGATTGCAAAAAGATGAGGACTACCAGCGTCAAGCCGATGAGTCCGCGCAGAAGTCGATACACTGTCATCCCCCAGAGGTCGCAGTCATTCGCTTAGAACATCAAGTGCACGCCCAATTGCAGAAAGCGCGGGCTGCCAATCGTGTGCTGAATCAATCCCAAGCTGCCCTGCGGGGGAATCGATGCGGGACCTTCGTAATTGGGGAAGAAGGTCACGTTGTTGTTTGGAGTGTCGAAATCCGCATGGTTGAAAATGTTGAAGGCATCGGCTTCAAACCGGAGCTGGAAGCGCTCTTTAATCTGGAATTGCTTGGCGAGGTTCATGTCGAAGCGTACCTGGAATGGACCTCGGAAGATGTTCCGGCCGGTATTTCCGAATAAAGATTCGTAGCTATCGCATCCGGAGGCATCGCAAGCGGGAACGCCATTTGTGCCTGGAGCCACGAATTGGGGCGCGAAATCGGCTGCATTCAACTTGCAGATTTCGCTGGAAATGCCTTGGCAATTGGCGCCTGGATGGGACGCCTGAGCGGCCGTCACGCCGGGTAGCATCGGCACAATTGGGTTTCCAATATAGTTGCTGGTGCCGTAGTACAGGCTCGCGACGGATCCTGAATAGTCATAAACGCTGAAGGGCTGGCCGCTTTGGGCGACCGTTTGGCCGCCAATGGTCCAACCATTCGCCACATAACCCCAGGCCCCCTCCGCGAACTTCGGAATCGTATAGCTGTAGTTGACCAGAAAGACATGGGTCTGATCGAAGTCTGAGGAGGCGTAGTTTGCTCGCGGAGTGAGCGGATTGTTTCCGGTGAAAAACAGTCCCAAGCCGCTTTGTTCATCGAGTGAATGAGACCAGGTGTAGGAAGCTGTGAACTGCAGTCCATTGGACATGCGCTTGTGGGTCTGGAGCTGGAGGGCATCGAAGTTCGATATGCCCTCCGCCCGATAAAGCACCGAGTTCATGTCATATCCCGGATATGGCACGCGGATCGGCGCATTGCCTGCATATTCGTTCGTATAGATGAGCTCAGTATCCAGGGACCCATAATTCTGGTTGGCCAATGGACTGGTACCCCCGTAGGAACTGGTCTGGCCATTCACCACGTGTGTGGGAGTAGCAATGAGCGGCTGATTGAACGGAATCGGCAGCACTAAGTGGGTGCCATGATTGCCAACGTAACCGACTTCGAACATCCAGGCGTTGGAGGCCTGGTATTGAAGGTCCAGTGACCAGTTTTGCGTATAAGGCAATTTGTTAGAGGTATCGTAGCCGCCAAACAAGAACGGACCGTAAAGATTACCCGTGGGCCAGCATCCGGG
>JASLEQ010000157.1 GCA_030151135.1 Candidatus Sulfotelmatobacter sp.
CCAGCCGAGCCGTCGAGCACACCAAAGATTCTGGGCTCGACGGCTCGGCTGGAAGCCGAGCCCTTTCAAAGCTGCCAGCGCCTGAAGGCGCATCGATTCGTGGGGCTGGTACGGCATCGCTGAAGCGATGCCCTGATACGAACCTGCTTCCAACTTGTAGTTTATGGGGGACGGCCTGGTTTGCAGACATGCTTTCGGAAAGCTTTCACCGGTAAAGTCGCTAAGAAATGCCGCGAGGATCGCTGAGGAAAACTTTGACCGCAGGGGCTAGAGCCCAGAATCTTTGGTGTGCTCGACGGCTCGACTGGAAGCCGAGCCCTTTCAAAGCGGCGAGCGCCTGAAGGCGCATCGATTCGCGCGGCTGTGCGGCATCGCTGAAGCGATGCCCTGATACGAAGCTGCTTCCCATTTGCGAACTCTGTTTGCCCTGATACAGAACCCGAGGAGCGGATTGCTCCGCTCCTGTTTTGGAAGAACCGCTGCACCTATTCTTGCTTCGCTGTTCGCGGCAGAGAATGCGTCCGCCCCTACATCGACAACACCTGAGGAGCTTCGCTCCTCTCGCGGGCGGGGCGCCCGCGCCACACGAACGGGCTAGCTTTTTGCTACTTCCAGCTGGTTGTTGACGGTGAAGGCGCCGAACAACTGGCCGGCGCGCATTCCGGCGACCTGCTTGTCCATGGCGTTGTTGACGACGCCGTAGAGCGTCACGTGGCCATTGTCGACGATGATGCGAATGGGTTGGGCCGGATCCATCGCATACTTCGAGAGCACGGGATCGCGGTAGATCGCGCGAGCGGCGCGAAGACGCAGGCCGTCGTCGAAGGTCGAGACGGGCGCGATCGATACCTGATCGATTACATCCTTGACGCCGGGCATGTTGGCGATATCCGCCAACGCTTCATCTTTGCCGACGCCGGTGCGGTCCTGTCCAGCGATGGTGACTACACCATCCTTGACGCCGAGAGCGAAGTAGTCGAATGTGCTGTCATAGCCCTCGCGGACGTAGGTCAGCTTCGTGGCTAGCTTCTGCTGGAGCTGCTCATCGGGAACGTTGGGGCCGGCAACCGTGATCAGGTTGCGGACGCCCTGGGCGTTCGGGATTTTGCGCGCCAGTTTCGCGGCATCGAGCTTGCGTTGGTAGAGATCGACAGTGCCGGTGAGGGTGACGATTCCGTCCTCAACCCTGGCATTTACATTTTTGTATTGATCCTTAGACGCGAGTTTCTGCGTGACTGCATTCTGTACCTGGGTATCGTAGCGAGCCGCTGCTCCGGTTTCGGCCATGAGCGTGGCGCTCAAGAGTCCTACCGCCAGCAGGGAACCCGCCAATGTTCTGAAATTCAATTTGCTCGTCATAAGGTCACCTCCTGACCCATTTACGAAACTTTACTAATTAACCATCCAGTTAATTATTCGATGCGATGGACAGCGGACGAGATGCATGTTTGGGATGAAGGTATCGAGAGCGACTGAAGAAATTAAAAGGGTTTTGTTGAAGTTCAGGCACAACTTTTCGGTTGGCTTTGGGTTGAGCGTCGATTTGCTCGGACTGGTGCCGTTGCGGGTTACGGAAAATCTTTTAGCGCTGAGAGCGCTGGCGAATGCCGCTGAGTACGCAGAGAACTTCCACATCGGGTGGGTGCGGTTGTGATGCACGGACATCTTTTCGCGCTGGGGCATCGAGGGTTGCTAGCGAGGGCGACCTTCGCACGACACAGGGAGCTCGAGCACGCGTTCTTGTTTTCTCTTTTTGTGCCTTCTTTCTTTGATCATTCCTTTCCAATGCCGGACCAATCGGTGAGGAGGACTGGTTGTCCACTCTTTACGATCGTGGGATAGACGTTATCGAAGCCTTTGTGGTCAGACGGGCTGTAGTTCAGGATGAGCCGGGGGCCGAGTCCGGCGTTCATCTGGTGGATGGATTCGATGGCAGCGATGAACTTGTCGCGAGTGAGGTCTTTGCCGGCGCGCTTCAGTCCCTCGACAAGGACCATGGCATCGACAAAACCTTCGAGGCTGACGAAGCTGGGAGCTTCTCCGGGAGAGTACTTGGCGAGCGACTGGCGATAGAGGGCGACGGTGGGATATTCGAGGCGATCGTAAGGAGGCATGACCTGCGTGATGATCGTGCCATCGGCATCGGAGCCCGCTTCTTTGATGAATTCTTCGGTACCCACGAAAGAGACGGTGAGGAATTGCGGCCTCCATCCGTCCATATGGGACTGCTTCACGATGGCGGCGGCGGGGGCGTAGGGCCCGGCGATGATGACGGCTTCGGGGCGTGCGGCCATCACCTGTTTGATACTGGCATCGATGTCGACGGTATTGCGCATGAACGTGCCCAGCGCGGCCGGAGTTGCATTGTGCTTCTGCAGGGCGAGCTTGACTCCGTCGAGGACACTTTTTCCGAAGGGATCGTCCTGATAGATGACGGCGATCTTGTGAACGTTCGCTTCCCAGAGCTTGTCGACCTGCTCGCGGGTTTCATCGTAGTACGAAGCGCGAACATTGATGACTTCGTGCTTCAGCGGCTCGTAGAGGAGTTGGGCTCCGGTGAAGAGACCGACCACCGGGATCTTGTCTTCGTGCGCAAGCGGAACGTAGACCTTGGCGGTTGGAGTTCCGACGAAGAAGCCGAGAGCGAAGACTCCTTCTTTGGACATGCGCTTGAAACATGCGGGCGCCCGTTCCGGATCGTAGCTGTCGTCAAAGGCCTCGAGCTGAATCTTGCGGCCATAGACTCCGCCTTCATCGTTGATCATGTGGAGATAAGCGGATGCCCCGAGGACGGTCTGTCTTCCCAGGAAATGCGCAGGGCCATCGAGGGCGGAGCAGGAGCCGATGAGGATGCTGGTGTCGTTGACGCCGGGAGTTTCGGCGTGAGACGGAGTGGAGAAGCTTAGAGAAATGGCAAGACAGCAGAGCCCGAAAGCGGCTTTCGCTCCGAGACGGTTCATATCGTTCCTCGCGCCAAGTATTTCCCCCGCACCGGGCTACACTCGCTGAGGTATTCAAGTTTGCAACGTGCGTGAGATTGCAGCCATTGTGGCACGCGGAGCGCGGCGGGGTGAGCATCAAACCCAAGCGCAACCTCACGAAAGTAATAACGAGATTTTTTGCGGAGCGCGGAAGAGCTTATTCGAGAACGGGAATATTGGCATTACCCCGGTAACTTTTTTGTCACCATTCCAGTCTCTACGATGATGAAGCACTGCGCATTCGGAGGGGGAATTCGCGGATGGGGGATGGTGTCGCCCAATCAGGGGGACTGGATTTCGGCCGCGCTGCAAAGCTGAAGAAAGCCTTGGACAGCGGCGCGCCGCCGACTTTTGTATCCCCGAACTCCGCGGAGCCGACGAAGGGCAAGTGCAACGGAAGTTCCTGCCAGATCGGCCCCTTAACTCTACCGCCGGAAGATGAGTCGGCGGCACGGCTGCAGTTTTTTGAACAAATGTTCCAGGCGTATCCGGACGGTCTGAGCATCGCGGACGACGAGCATCGGGTGCTGTGGGCCAATGAAAAATTCAGCGAGATGTTCGGCTACGCCACGGCAGAAATCGTAGGACATCCTTTAGAAAATCTAGTAGTTCCGGCGGAGCGGCTGGCAGAATCGCAGTGGGTTACGGAAGCCCTGGGAAAAGGCGAGCGGATCACGCTGGAGACCAAGCGGCGAAAGAAGGACGGCAGTGCGCTGGATGTATCGGTGTCGTGTGCGCCGCTTTTCCTTGATGGAAGGCCGAACGGATTCTACGCGGGATATCACGACATCTCAGACCGCAAACGGGTTGAAGCACTGAGCTCCGCGCTTTACCGCGTGGCGGAGAAGAGCAGCAGCGCGCACGATCTGCAACAATTTTTTGCGGCGGTGCACGGCATCATCGATGAGCTGATGCACGCACGGAATTTCTACATCGCGCTGTTCGATCCAGCGACCGAGGTATTGAGCTTCCCTTATTTTGTCGATGAGCAGGACTCAGCGCCGCCCACGAAGAGGATGGGACGGGGACTGACCGATTACCTGATCCGAACGGGTGAGCCGTTGCTGGCCACGCCTGAAGTTTTGCAGGCGATGGAAGAGCGGGGCGATGTGGAGCGCAACGGATCGCGTTCACTGGACTGGATGGGCGTGCCACTGAAGGTGAACAACCATACCTTTGGCGCGCTGGTGGTCCAGACGTATTCGAAGAATATCCGCTACGGCGAGCGGGACAAAGAAATTCTCACGTTCGTCGCGCGGCAACTGGCGAGTGCGGTCGAGATCAAACGAAACGAGCAGGCGCTGCGGCGATCGGAAGCGCGATACCGTTCGCTGGTGCAGAGTTCGGTTTATGGAATTTACCGTTCGAGCCTGGAAGGGCGATTCCTGGATGTGAATCCGGCTCTGATCGCGATGCTGGGGTATGCCAATCCGGAAGAAGTGCTGATGCTCGATCCGGAAAAGGATGTCTTTGCGCAGCCGGAGGAACATGCGCGACTGTTCGATGAATTCCGCAAAACCGGACGGCTGGACGGGCTGGAAGTGAAGTGGAAGCGGAAGGATTGTCGGACGATCACGGTTCGGATCAGCGGGCGGGCGGTGAGCAGCGCGGATGAGCCGGCCGATGTCCTGGAAGCGATCGCGGAGGACGTAACCGATCGCAGGGCGCTGGAGGATCAGTTCCGGCAGGCGCAAAAGATGGAGGCAGTGGGACGGCTGGCGGGAGGAGTGGCGCACGATTTCAATAACCTGCTGATGGTGATCAGCGGGTATGCAGAGGTGATCCTGTCGGAGCTCGACAGCGGCCATCCACTGCACGAAAAGGGGCGAGCAATCCAGCTTGCGGCAGACCGCGCCACGACGCTGACGCGGCAACTGCTCGCATTCAGCAGGAAGCAGCTGCTGGAATTGAAGGTCGTCGATTTGAACGCGATCGTGCGGGACATGGAGCGATTGCTGCGTCCGTTGATCGGAGAGAACGTGGAGCTGGTCACTGCTCTGGCTCCGCAGCCCGTGCACACGCGGGCGGACGCAGGGCAGCTGGAACAAGTTCTGATGAACCTGGTAGTGAACGCCAAAGACGCGATGCCAAAAGGCGGGAGGCTCACGATCCAGACGCAGACGACCGAAGTGGATGGATACCATCGCGGAGGAGCGCAGTTCATTCGCGCCGGCCATTATGTGCTGTTGTCGGTGATCGACACTGGGATGGGGATGGACCGGGAGACGCAATCACGCATCTTCGAACCGTTCTTCACGACAAAAGAAAAAGGAAAGGGAACGGGGCTGGGCCTGTCGACAGTTTACGGAATCGTGAAGCAGACGGGCGGATACGTGATGGTGCAGAGTGAAATCGGGCGAGGCAGCAGCTTCCATATTTATCTGCCACTGACGGAAGAGAAGACGGAACCGCATGCGACGTCGGTGCCCGATGTTGCGGGCGGAG
>JASLEQ010000214.1 GCA_030151135.1 Candidatus Sulfotelmatobacter sp.
CGTTGTCGCCATGCGGCCCTGGTTGATTGCACGATTGCGTCATCACGACACGGACCCAGCGGGTTGAAATCCGATCGTCCGCAAGTTTCAGCGTGACACTCCCGCCCTTCCCATCGTGAACCGCACCCTTGGGGAAACGAACCCATTTCCCCATCGCCTGATTCGCGACAGGAAGATATTGGCCGCCCTGTCCGGTAGAGTCCAACGCGGGCTCTTCCCAGTTCATGGGGTCGGCGCCCACCCAGTACTGCACTTCGTATTCGCGGGCGCTCGGCTCGCACCAGTCGATGCGGATCGCATTCACATCGTAGTATTCGGCCAGATCAACGATGATCCACTGCGGATGCAAGGAGTCATCTTCATGGGTGAATGCTTTCGTCAGGTAAGGATTACTTTTCCAGAATGTCGTGGGATCGCCGTCCGTGAGGCGGGAATATCCGCCTTCGGTTCCCCCGTTATGAGTACAGCCTCGATGCGGCAAACTGTAGCCAAAGGAGTCACGAATGGGTTCGCCCAGTTCCGAACTGCCGACGAAATATCCCCGCTGATTGACTTCGTCCGACCAACTGCCTTTGGGATTCCAGTGCCAGTAATCGATGGTCTCCGGGGTGTGCAGACGGTAGCTGATCGGCCCCCACCCTGCCGACAAGCAGACGTTCACGGCTTCAGGCGTGTAAATCTTGTTGATCGACTCCCGAGACTGGATGTCCATCGAGGTCGCAAAGGCTTCGTCTGGGTCGAAGGAATTCACAATTCGTGCCGCGTTTACGCGAGCGACAGTGGAAGCCGCTGAAGATGCTGCTGCATGCTGGCCAGAAGAAGTGATCGCATCCGAAAGACGGGGAACCATCGTCGACGCCACCGCTCCGGCAGTTACACCCAAAAAAGTACGCCGCGAAGTTGCCATGCTGTGCCTCTTCGAGCGAATTCTATCAACGGCTGAGGATGTGAAAGCTGTCGAGCAGAGAAACTCTTCCAGCAGGTGAAAACCGAGATCGCGCACGCAATGAAGCGACTGATGCGAATATGTGCGCGGATCGATTCGACCTGTTTAGTATGAGGGCTAGGCTCAGTGGGCCTGTTGCTTTGCCAGTCAACGGGCTGCTACTTCTTCGATTCGGTACTGGTCTCGCTCGCATCTTGCTTATAGTGCATCAGGCTCGATGCGATTTGCTGGTTCAGCTGAACGGCTGCCTCAGCTGCTTCCTGCACCGGCGTTTTCTCTGCGCTGGCGAACTGGGTTAATTCCGGGTCACGTGTGCTCTTGATCTCAGTCTCGACAAGTTTAAGATCGGCGGCTTGCTGGTCTGCTTCGTAGTTCATGTACGCGTTGTCGAAAAGCCTGCCAGACTTTTTTGAAATCTCGTCTTGTACGCTCTGCTTCCGCGCGCCCGGTCCGCTAGGGACCTGTAGTCCGTGCTCCAGCGCAATTTTCTCCGCGCCATCCCTCATTGCAGGATCGGCGGCCAAAATCTTGCTTTGCGCGTATTGCTTCACCTGCGGGTCAGAGGTTTTCTGGAGCGCTATATTTGCCAGGTTGATCTCGGAAATATCCTCCTCGATCAGAGCCTGGAGAAAACTCTTGTCGGAGTTTGCAATCTCGTCAGCCCGGTTTGCCATAGGAGCCGCTGGAGAACTCTGCGCAACCAAGGGTAACGGCAGAGCTGAAGCGATACAGAGCAGGAGTAATCTTGTAACCATAACCACCTCTGATCCTCGAAACCGGATCGTCAAATGGGATGAGATTTGCGGGAAAAAGGTGGTAGTTCCAATGAATGCAGGCAGGGTCTGAAACCGGAATCGGGTCCGCAGGGCGCAATATCGGGACCGCTTTATTCTGATTTGAGATGGTAGGCCCGAATGGATTCGAACCATCGACCTCTTCCGTGTCAAGGAAGCGCTCTGGACCAACTGAGCTACGGGCCTACATGCGACGGCTGTGCGTTCATTCTAACGGGCAATGGCTGGTTCGGGCAAACCAGCGTCCGTCCTCCGAGAAGACGAAGGGCAAGCACGATCGTGTACGAACCGCGCATCGCATGCCACGGCTCCGATATCCATTCAAGAAGCTGATGTTAACGATTGGAAAAATGAATGACGATCGGACCTCAAAATCATTGACGGGAGGCTGTGCTCGAAATATTCTCATTGCGATGTCATTGTTCAGACACCATCGCCATCATCATCATCACGCGCATAGCGCGACGGCGGGGGTGCATCTGAAGTAATTCGCACTTAAGAGATTCCGAAGCCCGCTGAAGCGCCAACGCTCAGCGGGCTTTTTGTTTCTGGAGACAGGTATGAAAACTGAGTTTGACTTTGAGAAGTTGAGTGGACTGGTCCCCGCCATCGTGCAGGATGAGTCGAACGGTGAGGTGCTGATGGTCGGATTCATGAATCGCGAAGCGCTCGAGCAAACTCTTCGCGAGGGTTATGTCACATTTTTTAGCCGCACCCGGAACCGGCTGTGGACCAAGGGCGAAACTTCCGGGAATCGGCTGCGTGTTGTCTTCGCCATCACGGACTGTGATCGCGACTCGATTTTGCTGCGCGTTGTCGTGGAAGGAAGCGGGCTGGTTTGCCATCGCGGCACGCGCTCGTGTTTCACGGAACAGCTAGCGCTCAGGTCCGCCGAAAGTGCGGCCGCGCCGGCTGGGGAGAACGGGCGATGAAGCTCCGCGTCGGAATCCCCAAAGGAAGCCTGCAAGAGTCGACCTTACAGCTCTTCGCGCGAGCTGGCTTGCCGGCGTACACCAATGGTCGATCGTACTTCGCAACAACGGCGGATCCCGAAATCGAGTGCATGCTGATCCGCGCGCAAGAGATGGCACGATACGTGGAGCACGGCGCGGTAGATGCCGGCCTTACCGGGCTGGACTGGATCATTGAAAGCGGCCTCGAAGTCGTGAAAGTGAGTGATCTGATTTATGCGAAACGCAGCCGCGGCAAAGTGCGATGGGTGCTCGCGGTACCAGAGGACTCACGCTTCCAGAGCGCTCAGGATCTTTCCGGATGCATCATCGCCACGGAACTCGTGAACGTGACGCGCAATTTTTTCCAGCATAAAAACGTGGACGTCCGGGTCGAGTTCTCCTGGGGAGCGACCGAGGTGAAGGCTCCGATGCTCGCCGACGCCATTGTAGAAGTAACGGAGACCGGAAGCTCTCTTCGAGCGAACCGGCTGAGAATTCTGGAAACGGTCTTGGAGTCCAACACCCAGCTGATCGCGAATAAGAACTCCTACGGCGAAGGTGAAAAACGCCGCAAGATCGACAACCTTGCCCTTATGCTGCAAGGAGCGATGGAGGCGCAAGATCGGGTCGGACTGATGCTCAACGTGCGCCGAGAGCACCTGCAGAATGTGTTGGCGGTGCTGCCGGCATTGCAGAAGCCAACCATTTCTCACCTCAGCGACGAAGACTGGCTTGCGGTAAATACGGTCATTGACGAACCCGCGGCCTGGAAAGTGATTCCCCGTCTAAAGGAAGCGGGAGCGCAGGGCATCGTTGAATATCCGCTCAACAAGGTGGTGCTCTGATGAGGATTCTCTCGGGCAATGCTGCGGAGGCCGCCGTCAAGCGTCTCGCAGCCAGGAGCACTCGTTTGGAATCGGTTGAACCGCAGGTGCAACGCATTGTTGATACGGTGAGGCGCGGCGGAGATCGCGCGTTGCGACGTTATGCCGAACGCCTGGACGGATTGGCTCGAGAACAGAAGCTCGCGTTATCTTCGGCAGAATTAAAGCAAGCGTGGCGCTCCACTCCGCCACGGTTACGGGATGCGTTGGCTCAATCCGCTAAAAATATTCGTCGGTTTTGCGAGTGGCAGAAACCCGTGTCATGGACGCGGTCGCGTGACGGCATTTCTCTGGGGCAAAGGGTGATCGCTCTCGACTCCGTAGGATGTTACGTGCCCGGCGGGCGGCACCCGCTCGTCTCAACATTGCTGATGACCGTGATTCCTGCGCAAGTGGCGGGAGTCCGGAGCATTCGCGTTACATCTCCGAATCCGTCTACGGAGGTATTGGCCGCGTGCTCGATGCTTGGGGTGCGGGAGGTATTCCGGATCGGCGGTGCACAGGCGATTGCTGCGCTCGCCTACGGAACCAAATCGATCGGTCGCGTCGATAAGATTGTTGGACCTGGAAACATGTACGTCACGGTTGCGAAGAAACTCGTTTCCTTCGATTGCGCGATCGATCTGGTTGCCGGCCCGACTGAGGCTGTGGTGTTGAGCGATATCGGCGATCCGCGATACATCGCTGCCGATCTTGTATCACAGGCTGAACATGATCCGGAAGCATTGTCTGTCTTTATCACCACCCGCCGTAGATTGGCTGACACGGTTTCCGAGGAAGTAACCCGCCGCGCGGAAAAGAACCCGACTGCACAAGAATCACTGAAGCGGCACGGAGCGATTTTAGTGGCGAAATCGCGACACAAAGCGCGAGAGTGGGCCAACCTGCTCGCGCCGGAACATATCACGGTAAGTGAAGAAGATCTCCCGTTCATCCGGAACGCCGGATCGATTTTCGTTGGCGATTACTCTCCGCAAGCTGCCGGCGACTATGCGTCGGGTCCGAACCACGTGCTACCGACTTCAGGGCAAGCGCGATTTCGCGGGGGATTGAGTGTGCTCGACTTCGTCAAAGTCGTGACAGTGCAGACTCTCTCAAAGCGCGGCCTTCAACGCATTGCCGATTCGGTTGAATGTCTAGCCGAAACCGAGGGCTTGCAGGCTCACGCCGACTCGATCCGAGTGAGGTGCGCCAATGCTTAAGCCAAGAGAAGCCGTGCGCTCGGTACCCGCATACCATCCGCCGCTCGCGGGAAGATCAGGCTTACGGCTCGATTTCAACGAAAACACCGTTGGATGTTCGCCGCGCGTACTCGAAAGTCTGCGACAGATTACCGCAGAGGAATTGGCTCGCTATCCGGAACGCCACGGCGCAGAGGAAACGTTGGCGAATTTTCTTGGAGTAGCAGCAGAAGAACTCCTGCTCACGAACGGCGTGGATGAGGCGATTCATCTGCTTTGCCAGTCTTATCTCGGATTCGGAGATGAGGCGCTGATCGTCGTACCAACGTACTCGATGTACCGGATCTACATGTCAGCTGCCGGAGCGAAAGTTACGGAAATTCCGTCTGGACGTGATTTCGTATTTCCGATTGAAAGCGTGCTCAAAAGCGTTACGGGTCGCACCAGGCTGGTCGCGATCGCGAATCCGAACAATCCGACCGGAGTTCTCGTTTCGCATAACGAGTTGACGCGGGTCGCTTCCCACGCTCCTTCCGCCGCGGTGCTGGTCGACGAAGCTTACTTCGAGTTCAGCAGGCAAACTTCCCTCGGATTGCTGAAAGAACGCGACAATCTATTTGTGGCTCGGACATTCTCAAAGGCATATGGGCTTGCTGGATTGCGTCTCGGAGCACTGATCGGCCGCCGTGAGCAGATGGCGTCGGTACGGCTCGCTTGCTCTCCTTACAACGTGAATGCAATGGCGCTCCTTTGCCTGCCCGCGGCCCTGGACGATGCGGAATATGTGCAGCAGTACGTGGGCGAGGTCCTTCAGTCCCGAGGTCGTCTCGAAGAATTCCTGCAAAGCCGCGGAGTCGAATTCTGGCCCAGCCAGGCGAATTTCGTGCTTCTTCGAGTCGGAAGCGCCAAGTCCGATTCCGTGGCGTTCGCCGAAAGCATGCGGCGTCAAGGCATTCTCGTCCGAGACCGTTCCGCAGATTACGGCTGCGAAGGCTGCGTTCGCATCACGCTTGGCCCTCGGGAGCACACCGATCGCTTGCTGAAGGCATTGCAGCAAACGCTGGAAGAATTGAGCATCCAGCAGGGAGTGGCACGATGAGGAAGGCCAGCCTGACACGCAACACAAAAGAGACGCAGATTCAGCTCTCGCTAAACATCGACGGGCATGGCAAGTATGAGGTCTCAACGGGCATCCGCTTCTTCGATCACATGCTGGAACTTTTCGCACATCACGGCGGCTTCGATCTGAAGCTGAAAGCTCGTGGCGATCTGGACGTCGATCAGCACCATACCGTGGAAGATGTCGGCATTGCACTCGGTCAGGTATTCGATAAAGCTTTAGGCACGAAGAAAGGAATTCTACGCGCCGGCTATTTCCTGATGCCGATGGACGAGACCTTGGGAGCGGTGGCCGTAGATTTCTGCGGCCGCAGTTCGGCTGAGATTGATACGAAGGTTCGCAGCAACCTCGTCGGCGATCTGCAGTCGGATCTGGTACATGACTTCTTCGAAGGTTTCGCGCGAGGCGCCCGTGCCAGCGTCCACGCGCGCGTTCTCTATGGACGCTCGGCCCATCACAAAATCGAATCACTCTTCAAAGCGTTCGCGCGTGCGGTGCGCGCTGCCTGCTGGCGCGATCGCCGGATGATTCGCTTGCTCCCGTCGACCAAAGGAGTGCTGTAGATGATTGCGATCGTGGATTACGGCGCGGGCAACCTGGTGTCGGTGAAAAAGGCGCTCGACTGGTTGGGGCGAGAATCGGCCATCACAAACGATCCTGACGCGATTCGCAAATCCGACAGGATCATCCTTCCCGGTGTTGGACATTTTTCTTCCACACATGCGCTGGGCCGATCGGGGACGCAACAGGCAATTGCAGAGAGCATACAAGCCGGAAAGCAGTTCCTGGGAATTTGTGTCGGGCTGCAATGGATGTTTCAAGGCAGCGAAGAGGCGCCCGACATTGCAGGTGGCGGAATGCTAAAGGGCAAATGTCTGCGTTTTCCCGGCAAGTTGAAGTTGCCCCATGTCGGATGGAATCATCTGAATATTGATGGCAACTCGAAACTGTTTCGCGGAGTGCCGCAATCGCCGCTCGTATATTTCACTCACTCGTATTTTGTCCCCATCGTCGACTCTACCATCGCTTGTTGCGAGTACGGCGCAACCTTTTCTGCGGCCGTAGAACGGGACAATCTCTTTGGGGTGCAATTTCATCCGGAGAAATCGGGAGACGTTGGTCTCCGGCTTCTATCAAACTTCTGCGAGCTCTGAATGCTGACGAAGAGAATCATCGCGTGCCTCGACGTGCGGGAAGGACGAGTGGTGAAGGGCATTCAATTCGAGAATTTACGGGATGCGGGCGATCCCGCCGAGTTGGCGCTGGCGCACAGCCGGTCCGGAGCAGATGAAATCGTACTTCTCGACATTTCAGCCGCGGTGGAGAAACGAGCTACGCTGCTGGAGACCGTTCGCCGCACCGCCAAACAACTCTTTGTCCCCTTCACGGTAGGGGGAGGAGTGCGAACGCTCGACGACGCCGCAGCGGTGTTCTCGGCGGGCGCAGACAAAATCAGCGTGAATACCGCAGCTTTGGCAGACCCGAATCTGATTACGAAGATTGCCGAGCGATTTGGCTCCCAGGCGGTGGTAGTTGCGATTGATGCAAAGCGCGCCTCGGCAGGCTCGTGGCAGGCCTACACCCATGGAGGCCGCACTGCAACCGGGCGCGACGCTTTGGAATGGGCTCGTGAAGCGGAATCCAGGGGCGCCGGAGAAATTCTATTGACCTCCATGGATCGTGACGGTACCGGCTCCGGATTCGACTGCGAACTCACCCGTACCGTTTCGGACGCGGTTCGAATTCCGGTAATTGCCTCTGGCGGCGCCGGCGGAGCGAAAGATTTTATCGAGGTATTTCAGCAAGGCCACGCTGACGCCGCCTTGGCTGCGTCGATCTTTCACTACGGTATAAAAAATATGGGAGAGTTGAAGCAGACCCTCGCTGACGCTGGCGTCCCGATGAGGTGGCCATGTTGATTCCTTCCATCGATCTCATGGGCGGCAAGATCGTTCAACTCGTCCAGGGATCGCGCAAGGCGCTCGAATTCGACAATTTCGAAGAATGGATTGCGCGCTTCTCTAAGTATCCACTCGTGCAATTGATCGACCTCGACGCGGCAAAAAGGGTTGGGGGCAATCGGGCATTGGTCAGCGAAATCGCGGCACGACTCCCCTGTCAGGTCGGAGGAGGCATTCGATCGATTGAGTCCGCCCGCGAAATGCTGAAGCTCGGCGCACAGCGCGTCATATTAGGTTCCTCGTTGATTTCCAGCGGCGCTATAGATCCCATCTTCGCCCGAGAACTTTCCGAAACCCTCGGCCCTGGAAGTCTGGTATTTGCCGTGGATTCTCTGGGCGGACACGTCGCCATCAAAGGCTGGCAGGAGACGACGAACATCGATCCGGGTTACATGATGCGTGCTCTGGATCAGTATTGCAGCGCATTTCTCTACACTCATATTGATACGGAAGGACTGCTCAAGGGCATTCCTCTCGATGTGATTCAGAACCTGAGGTCGTCTACATCGCACCGGTTGATCGCCGCTGGTGGCATTCGCAGTTCGGAAGAGATCGATGCACTCGATGCCATGGGAGTAGACGCGGTGGTCGGAATGGCGATTTACCAGAATCTCATCGCGGTTTGAAGCTGCTCAGGCTTTAATCGGTGGCAGAGACCTGGCCAAGACGCGCCGGTAAAGATCCGGGGCTTTCATCCGCTTGCAGCAAGCCTCGAAATCCGGGCGGCAAGCGGTCCAGCGAAGTTCGTCGACCGTGTCGAATACGGGCACATCAAACCGCAAAGTAGCCAAAGTCCGAAAAAGAAGCGCTTCTTCCCACGCAGCAAACAAAGAGTCGGCCAGCCCTCGCGCTCTCTTGATCGATGGATTCCACTGGCGCCAATCTTTTGGAATGTCTTCCAGGTGCGCATAGTGTGAAAGCACCGCCGCTGCCGCCTTTGTGCCCCAATTTTTGACTCCGGGATAACCATCCGCGGAATCACCCGTGACCGCGAGATAGTCCGGTATGGATAACGGTTTCACTCCGAACTTTGCTTCTACAGCCACTTCATCTCGCACGATCTCGCGCCGGCGATCTACTTGCACGATGCGGGTGCCCCTCACGCATTGCGCCAGATCTTTATCCGGAGTGCAGATCAAGACCTGCTCCACTCTTGCGTCCTCTCCTGCTTTTACGGCTGCCGACGCCAAAGCATCATCTGCCTCGAACTCAGCCATAGGCCAGACCAGTATCCCCATCGACTGCAATGCTTGTTCAAGAATTGGGAACTGCGAAAGCAACTCCGGAGGCACTCCTTCGCTCGTTTTATAACCGGGATAGAGGTCATTGCGAAACGACTCGACAACATGATCGGTCGCAACTCCAAGGTGAGTGGCCCCTGCCTCGATCATAGAAAAAACGGACCCAAGAACTCCCCGGACCGCCCCCATCTCCTGCCCGTTGTCATCTACAGAAGAAGGAACGGCGAAGAAATAGCGGAACAGTTCGTAAGTGCCGTCGATCAGGTGAACGTTCATAAAGTAACTGTCCTGATCGTACCTGATCCGCCCACTTATCCCTTATCGATTGCCATAAACAAATTATTGAGCGACTCTGCCAGGGTAGGGTGAGCGTACGTCGCATCGCGCAGCGCCGTGTAAGGCAATCGCCCCATCATCGCGGTTTCAAGCACGGCCATGACCTCGCCGCCTTCAATTCCAAGAACCGCAGCGCCGAGTATCTGCTCCGAGCGGGCATCCACTACGGCCTTCATAAACCCGCGAGTCTCGTCCACTTCGATGGCGCGAGCTACAGAACTCATAGGGAGTTTCGCAATTCGAATCTCCATATTTTTTTCTCGAGCTTCGGCTTCGGACATGCCTACACGCCCCAGCTGTGGATCGATAAAAACCGTGTAGGGAACTATTCGGTCTTTCGTTGTACGCTGCCCCTTCTCCAGAAGATTCGTGCGAAGAATTCGGTAATCGTCGTAGGAGATATGGGTGAATGCCGGTCCGCCTTTGATGTCCCCCAGCGCGTAAATGCCTTCAACACTGGTTTCGAGACGCTCGTTCACCTCGATGAAGCCATGACTGTCAGCTTTGATCCCCGCCGCTCGCAGATTCAGAGAATCGGAGTTGGCGGTGCGGCCGGTTGCGACCAGCAGGCGAGACCCATTCAACTTCGTTTGATTGCCGCCTTGATTCAAGGTCAGCTGAACCTGCGCCTTTTCAGCAGATATACGATCGACCTTCGTATTCAGCAGGACGCTCACGCCATCCTGCTCAAGAATTTTCCTAATCTCTTCCGCAACATCGGAGTCTTCGCGCTCCAGCAATTGTTTTCCGGGTTCGACAATGGTGATGCGGCTTCCGAGTCGCCGGAAAAGCTGTCCAAATTCCAAACCGATGTAGCCGCCGCCCAGGATCAGCAGATGATCGGGAACGTCTCCAAGCTCCATGATTGAGATGTTGTCGAGAAAAGCAACGGTGTCCAAGCCGTCGATCTTCGGCCGGGAGGCACGAGTCCCTGCGTTGATGAAAATACGCTCAGCGGTGAGGCGCCGCTCACCGCCATCTTGCAGGCTGACACTCACGCTCTTCGGGTCAGAAAAGCTCGCCTCTCCAAAGATCAGATCGACATTGGTGCTCTTTTTGATTTTCGTTTCACTCCCGCTGCGGAACTTTGTAACGATGTCGCGTTTACGCTGGCGGATTTTCTGCATGTCGATGCTGATCGGCCCGGTTTGCACTCCGTAATCCGCGGCGCGGCGGGCGAGGTAGGCCACGCGTCCGCTTGCAATCATGGTTTTCGTTGGAGTGCAGCCCTCGTTGATGCAGGTGCCCCCAACATGCAACCGCTCGATCAGAGCCGTTCGCATCCCCGCATTCGCTAACGCTGTTGAGAGCGGACCGCCGCCCTGACCGGCTCCAATGACAATGGCATCATATGACTCGGGATTTTTCATGGCGCACCTATGATGAATTCCTGGCGGGAAATGTGGGCGGGACGCTTCTTTCGCTAGTTGGCCGCGGGTGACACTGGAAGCCAGACCTGGAATCTGGTGTCGCCAGGCTTCGATTGCACCTGAACGCTGCCGCGATGCTTCTTAACGATTCTTTGCACCGTATCGAGCCCCAACCCGGTCCCCTCCCCTACACCCTTTGTAGTGAAAAACGGCTCGAAGATTCGTGGCAGGACTTCCGGAGAAATTCCCGGACCATTGTCAGCGATCTCGACCACGACGCACTCGTCTTGCCGGTAAGTACGCACGCGCAACTCGCCTTTACCTGACATCGCATCGATCGCATTGTCGATAAGATTTGTCCAGACCTGATTCAACTCGCTCCCGAAGGAATCGACGAGCAGCGGGATCGGCTGGTACTCGCGATGCACCGTCACGCCGCGCTTTAACTTGTGATTGAGGATTGTCAACGTAGTCTCCAGCGTCTTCACAATGTCCACGTTCTGCACCGGAGACTGGTCCATGAACGTGTATTCCTTGATCGCCTTCACCAGGTCCGAGATTCTTGACGTGCTGCTCTCAATCTCGTTCAGCAAGCCTGCTACTTCTCCTAGAGCGGAGATCCTGAGCAACGCCGCGCGCGCGGTTGATGCGTCAAGCATCTCGAACAGATGGTCGATGTCAGTGGGCTTGAAATTTCTACGCGCCAGGTCGCCGGACAGTTGCCACAAATCGTTTTGTCCATGGCTCCGGAGCAAAGTGTCGATCTGATCTTCCGTTTCACTTGCTGCGAGGGAATTCGGAGGAGGAGTATGGCTTTGCATCAACGATGCTTCGAGCCGCTCAATCTCCGCTTTCTGATCAGCCGTCAGTTCGCGGCGCCCCAGTTCGTGGCTGGCATCGCGGATACGCTTCAACATGTCGCGCAACTGGCTGGAAGCGCGCTTAGCCGCCGATGCGGGATTGTTCAGTTCGTGTGCGAGTCCCGCCGATAGTTTTCCCAACGCTGCAAGACGGTCGCGCTGCTGCTCGACTCGAGTAGCGCTGCGAATGCGGTCCGACATCAACCCGACAAGCCTTGAAGTAAGTTCGGGCATTTTCTGGATAAGCGCCGGGAACTGCGCCGCTGGAAAGCGGAGAATTCGCCCGTCCGTAATGGCTCGGCCACTGAGCGTGTAGCTCTTCATGCGAGAGAATGGAAGAGCGCCGGTGACTTCGCCAGCTTTGAGATCGAAAATGACAGCCTCGCCGGCGAAATCGCCACGCCATTGAAATTCGCCTTCCAGCAGGACCGACATCGAGTCGGCCGGATCACCCTGCCTGACATAGACCTCGCCAGCCTTTACCTGCACCTCGCGAGACTGGCTCAGGAACCAGTCGATCTGATCCTGCGGCAAATCGGCGAACGTCGGAACTCGCCGCAATAACTCGGATATCTCTGCCATTTAGACCTTGCTCAGGTACTGATGAATGAACTGAACGGCCACCGATCCCTCGCCTACTCCGGAAGCCACCCGCTTGACCGAACCGTGCCTCACGTCCCCGACCGCAAAAATGCCAGGCACATTGGTCTCCAGTAAAAACGGAGCGCGTTCGAGCGTCCACTTCTTCGGCGGTTTCCCGCCCTGCATCAAATCCGAACCAGTCAGGATGAACCCGCGGTTATCTCGCTCGATCTCATCTCCAAGCCAGTCCGTGCGCGGCAGCGCTCCTATGAAAATGAACATGGATGTGGCGGCCACGCGTTCCACTTTATTTGTGTCCGAGCACAGCACAGAAATTTCTTCCAGATGTTGATTGCCGTGTACCTCGGCAACGCTGGCGTGCGTCCAGAGCTGGATATTTGGTGTTTCATTGATCTGGTCAATCAGGTATTGCGACATCGTGCTCGACAGAGAATCTCCCCGCACCAGCATGACGACTCGCTCGGCATACTTGGCGAAATTCATTGCCGCCTGGCCGGCCGAGTTCGCCCCGCCGATCACATAGACAATCTCACCTTTGCACGACAGCGCTTCGGTCGTTCCACCCCCGTAATAAACCCCTGCACCTTGCAACCGGTCAACTCCGGGAACCTCAAGGCGGCGCCATTGAACTCCGGTGGCGATCATCAATGCGTGGGATGATATCTCGCTGTTGTCGGCCAGTTTGATGATGCGATACGGACCCTCCACCCGCAGCCCGGTCACCGTCTGTGGCGCCAGTATCTCGACGCCAAATCGCTTCGCCTGCACGACAGCGCGCCGCGCCAGGTCGCCCCCGCTCAATCCGACCGGGAAGCCCAGGTAGTTCTCAATGCGGGAACTCATGCCCGCCTGACCACCGGGAGCTTCGCGCTCCACAATCACCGTTTTCAACCCTTCGGATGCTCCGTAAACGGCCGCGGCAAGTCCCGCAGGCCCGCCCCCGACAATGGCAAGATCGAAGAAAGTGGTATCCGCGCGAGTACGCAGGCCTACTCTTTGCGCGACTTCCGCCGGCGCTCCGTTCAGAAGCTTGTCGCCGCCAGGAAACAAAACAACGGGCAATTCTCCCGCATCGGGCCCCAACGCACTGAGCAGTTCGGCTGTTTCCGGATCGTTGGCCGCGCCCTCGACGTCGATCCACTGGTAGGGAACGTGGCTGCGCGCAAGAAAATCGCGGAGTTCGTAGCACCGCGGTGACCAACGGGTCCCGAGTACCCGGATGCCCTGGAAACCTGGGTGATAGGTCGCCTGCCAATCGCTCAACAAATCATCCAATTGCGGATAGAGATGTTCGGTCGGAGGATCCCAGGGCTTCAGGAAGAAGTAGTCGATATTGGCTTCGTTGATTGCGCTGATGGCCGCGTTGGTATCGGCATACGCAGTCAATAAGGCTCTCTTCGCGTCAGGAAAGACCTGGCGCGCTGCTTGAAGAAAACCTACGCCGTCCATTTTGGGCATGCGCTGATCCGCCAACAGCAGAGCCACAGCATCGCTGCGAACCTTCAACTGCTTCAGCAGATCGACCGCGCTCTCCGGAGAGTCGCTGCTCAGCACGCGGTATTCGCCCCCATACTGTGTTCTCAGATCGCGCTCGATCGCCTTCAAAACATCGGGATCGTCGTCGACGGTTAATAAAATGGGTTTCGGCATGATTACTCCCAATACACTGCGAAAGAAAGCAGATGAAGCCCTATATCCTGGATTAGCAGCTTAGATGGTCGCACGCAGGCTGTGGTCGCGCAAACTGCTCAGGCGCCGATTTCGCCGGCTTCCATCTGGTCGACGTAGCACCAAACCCATGATTCACCCGGCTCGATGGACCGGATCAACGGATGGTGAACTGTGTGGAAATGCTTGGTGGCGTGCTTGTTCTTGGAAGAGTCGCAGCAGCCAACGTGTCCGCAACTCAAGCAGAGGCGCAGATGCACCCATCTGTCCCCCATTTTTACGCATTCTTCGCAGACATGCGTGCTGGTTTCGGTGATCTTGATTTGATCGAGATGGGAGCACTTCTTTGCCATAAATTCTCCTCCTTGGAAAGAGCCTTCTCCGCGTCAAGTGACTTCGGTTATGTAGGGCGAGAGCATCATCACAGCCAGACTGTTGATCGTCCCTCAGAATGATCTTGGAGGGGCTTCATCTGTGCTGCGCCTTGATTATCTTTCGTGCGTGTTGACTATCGCTTCGACCATTCTTATTGGCCGCCGTTGTTGGGAAGGCTGGGTGCTCTCTGGCATCAACAGCCTCGTGGTGTGTGTTATCGGATTTCGAACCGCTCAGCTTGGCTTCATTCCTGCGAACGTCTTCTGCGTGGTAGTGAGTGCGATTAACCTGCATGCCTGGCGGAAAACGAATCCAACCGAAGAGCGCTAGGCCTCACTCGGCGACAAGCAAGTTCTCCGCAAAGGGCCACTGGTCATCGATCCACTGCACGTCGCATCGAAAACCGGCTTTCTGCGCGGTCTGAAATATTTCATCCTGCGCATATTTGTGGCTGCTCTCGGTCCAAATGGTTTCGCCCTCTTCGAACGGAACAACGACCTCGGCAGCTGGAATTGTTACAACTTGGTGTTTCATCGACTGTAGATGCATCTCAACGCTCCGCGCTTCAGTATTGATGCGCGCCACGTGCTTGAATTGAGACACATCGAAATCCGCCCCTAGCTCCCGATTCACCCGCACCAGCAAATTGCGATTGAACGCTGCGGTGACACCCAACCCATCGTCGTAAGCGGCGATCAGTTGCGAGCTGGATTTCTCCAGGTCCGTTCCCAAGAGCAGCGAATCCCCGGGTTGAAGGATACACCGGACCTCGG
>JASLEQ010000250.1 GCA_030151135.1 Candidatus Sulfotelmatobacter sp.
ACGACGAACACCTCGGCGCAGCTGCACCTTGGGAATCGCAAGCCTCGTGCCAAATCAATTCGTTGTGACTCGCGCCAAGACGCTTCCTTTTCAGACACTTCCGGCCGCATAAGATCTTTACAGCCATGTTCATTTCTTCAACAGTGCGGCATATAACGCGGATCACGAGTCTTTTGACGCGATCCGCATCGCTTTCACCAACTTAGCGCCCTGCCGCCGATCACGACTTGGAGTGATTGCAATCACTGAGAGCCTCGCCGCCCTTTTGGGAAACTCCCCTACGGTCAACGATTTCTGACCTTTAGCTTCACCCGTTTCGATCGCGAACTTCATTTCCGGCGACTTCGCCTCGCGGAATGAAACGTGCTTACTTCAATTTGGGAATGGTCTTATGAAAACCACAAAACTCGTCATCCTGATTGTTGCGATCGCTGTAGCGTTATTCCTCATCGTGCCAAGCCTCTCCTGGGCCGACGACGGTGCGACATTCTTCAAGGCAAAATGCGCTGCTTGCCACGGTGCCGACCTCGCCGGAAAACCCGCCGCGAAGATTCCTAGCCTCGTCTCCGACGACGCCAAGAAAGCCTCCGACGCCGACCTGACGGACATGATCGCTAATGGTGGCAAAGACAAGAAGCCCATGCACGCCTTCGCCAATAAAGGCATTTCCCCCGACCAGGTGAAGATGGTCGTTTCCTACATTCGCGAACAGCAAAAGAAGTAGTTGGGGCTAATCGATATTGCTGTTGCCGACGCCTGAGCGCTCCGCTCAATCAGGCAGATGCGCTGCCTAAGGAGAGTGCGCGATCCGCTCAGCCAGCATGATCTGGCACATCGCCCGGACGGCCGGGTATCCCCTCTCCTTTGCCTCGCAACAGCCCGCCCGGGTCTCGGTGCTCACCCCCAGACCCGGGTTCCCTTGTTTTTGCCGCATCCGCCGCAGCTTCCCTGCCATCCGTTTACCAGTTGGTAATACTGTAAATGCCGTAGACTCGCACTCCCCATGCCCATCGGATAATTGAGGTCTTTGCGTCCATCGGGTCGAACCAAGCTCAATTAAAGCGCAAGCAAGCCTCGCATGAATCCCATCATCGAAATCCTGATTGCCGACGATCACGAACTGTTCCGCCGCACTCTCCGTGGATTCATCGAGAATCAGCCAAACTGGCACGTCTGCGGAGAGGCGAGTGATGGCATGGAGGCGGTCGAAAAAGCAAAATCGATCCGGCCCGATCTCGTCCTCATGGACATCAACATGCCGAGGATGAACGGCCTCGAAGCCACCCGCATCCTGCGTCGCGACCTTCCGGATTGCAAAGTTGTCTTAGTCACGCAGAACCACGCGTCGATTGCCCGGCAACAGGCGGCTTCGGTCGATGCCAATGCCTCTGTCACCAAGTCCGATGTCACGCGTGATTTGCGCCCAACCGTTGAAACTGTTTTCGGTGTGCGCAATCCCACTCCTGCTGATGCGCCCGTCAAGGAAGAAGACGATCAATGGGTGCGCGGAGGAGGCGCTCTCGGACATCTGGTACGTGAATTCGATTGGGCAAAAACTCCGCTCGGTGCCATCGAACAGTGGCCGCAAAGCCTGAAAATTGCCGTCCGCATCCTCCTCACCTCCCGCTTCGCTATGTGGTTGAGCTGGGGGCCGGAGCTCACCTTCCTCTATAACGACGCCTACGCCAAGATGAGTCTGGGCAAGAAACATCCTTGGGCTTTAGGACGGCCTTCGCGCGAGGTGTGGAAAGAGATATGGAGCGACATCAGTCCCCGCATCGATCGCGTCTTCCAGTCGGGCGAGGCCACCTGGGATGAGGGCCTGCAATTATTCCTCGAGCGCAGCGGCTATCGCGAAGAGACCTACCACACGTTCTCCTACAGTCCTCTTCTCAACGAAGAGAGTAAAGTCTGTGGCCATCTCTGCGTCGTCACCGAGGAGACCGATCGTATCGTCGGCGAGCGTCGCCTCAACACTTTGCGCTCGCTTTCCGCGGAACTCAGCCAGACGGCCACCGAGCAGGACGTAGCCGCGACCGTCGCCCGGGTGCTCGCCGAAAATCAGCAAGACCTCCCGTTCACTCTTACCTATCTTTTCAACGACAGGCATCAGGCCCGCCTCGCCGCGCGAACCGGCATTTCCCCAGGTCATCCGGCTGCGCCAGAATCAATCGACCTCACCGCCGAAAGTTCAGTCTGGCCGGTTTCCGAAATTTTGGGCCAGAAGGATTTCTTTCTCGTTGAAGATCTGAAGAGCCGATTCTCATCCGTACCATCGGGCGTCTGGCCGGACTCCCCAACCCGCGCGATCATTCTTCCCATTGCGGGCCATACCCAGGACGCGGCTGCCGGTGTCATCATCGTCGCACTCAATCCTTACCGCCCGCTCGACGTCAGCTACGGCGGCTTCCTCAATCTTGTCGCCGGACAGATTGCAGCTAGCATCGCTAATGCGCGTGCCTATCAGGAAGAGAAAAAGCGCGCCGAAGCGCTGGCTGAAATTGATCGCGCGAAAACCGCATTCTTCAGCAATGTCAGTCACGAGTTCCGCACTCCCCTTACCCTCATGCTCGGACCGCTGCAGGATCTTCTCTCTCGCAGCCAGACCCATCTTTCTCCTACCGCCGCGCAGCAACTTGAACTCGTCAATCGCAACGGAGCGCGCCTGTTGCGCCTGGTGAATACGCTCCTCGACTTCTCGCGCATTGAAGCCGGCCGCGTCAAAGCGGTGTACCAGGCCACCGACCTCGCAGCTTTCACCGCGGAACTCGCCGGAGTGTTCCGGTCGGCTACGGACCGCGCCGGTTTACGCCTCATCGTCGACTGCCATCCACTCAAGGATGTTGCCTACGTCGACCGCGATATGTGGGAGAAGATCATCCTCAATCTCGTCTCCAATGCTTTCAAGTTCACCTTCGAAGGCGAGATCGCCGTCACCCTCAGCCAAACCGAAAACACTGCGGAATTGCGCGTTCGCGACACCGGAGTCGGAATTCCTCCGGAAGAGATTCCTCACCTGTTCGATCGTTTCCACCGCGTCCCCAACACCCGCAGCCGCACTCACGAAGGCACTGGCATCGGCCTCGCTCTCGTCCATGAACTTGTCAAGCTGCATGGCGGAACGATGCGCGTTGAAAGCACGTTGGCCAAGGGCAGTACGTTCATCGTGACCCTCCCGCTCGGACAGGCCCACTTGGCTGCCGAACAGATCGGAGGTCAGCGCTCTCTCGCTTCCACCGCAACCGGCGCCAATCCTTTCGTGCAGGAAGCTCTCCGCTGGTTGCCCGCCACGGACGATGCGGAGAAGGAAGAACTCCCCCTCGAAGGCGATCTTCTGCCCGCTCCCTGCCCCCCGGGAAATATCGACTCGAATCGCCCGCGCGTTCTCATCGCGGATGACAACGCCGACATGCGGCAATATCTTTCGCGCCTTCTTTCCGAGCGCTACAACGTCGTCGCCGTCGCCGACGGACAACTCGCTCTCGAATCCATTCGCCAGCAGGCCCCCGACCTCGTCCTCAGCGACATCATGATGCCCAATGTCGACGGCTTCGCTCTTCTCCAGTCTTTGCGCTCCAACGACGCCACCAACACGATTCCCATCATCCTGCTATCCGCTCGCGCCGGCGAGGAATCCCGCGTCGAGGGCATCGATGCCGGTGCCGACGATTATCTCGTCAAGCCGTTCAGCGCCCGCGAACTTCTGGCCCGCGTGCAAACTCACCTCGAGTTGGCGCGTGTCCGCCGCGAAGCCAACGAACTTCTCCGCCAAAGTGAAGAGCGCCTGCAGACCGACTTGCGCCAGCTCTCCGCGAAATTACTGCAATCACAGGATGAAGAGCGCCGGAATATTTCCAGGGAATTACACGATAGCGCCGGCCAGACGCTCACCGTTCTCGGTATGATTCTCGGCCAATTACAGAAGCTCGCCACCAATGGCAACAGCCAGTTCGCCGACAAAGTGCTCGAAGCGCAGGACCTTCTGCAACGCGTCACTCAGGAAATCCGAACAACCTCGTACCTGCTTCATCCGCCATTGCTCGATGAGAGCGGCATTGCGCCCGCCCTGCGCTGGTATATCGATGGGCTTTCTCGCCGCACGCCCCTCAAAATCGAATTCACCGTCTCCGATGAATTTGGAAGGCTGCCCCGAGAAATTGAGCTGACAATGTTTCGTGTCGTGCAGGAGAGTTTAACGAATGTCCTGCGCCATTCCGGCAGCGACCTCGCCAATATCCGTCTGTCGCGCGACGCTGAAGGCGTAAAGCTCGAAATCGAAGATCGCGGAAACGGGATTCCCGAGGAAAAGCTCACTGCTATCCACGAAGGCCGCTCCGGAGTAGGAATCAGCGGCATGCGCGACCGCGTTCGCCATCTCAATGGTCAACTCCGGGTCCACTCCAATGGCTCCGGAACCACGGTCTCCATCACGATTCCGGTCCACAGCTTGAATCATCCCGGCGAGGCGGCATAGCCATCATTCCGCGCCTCCGATCCTTCAAGGAGCGCCAAACATCCAGGGGAATGGCTTCATGTCGAAAGTTCTGACTTGGAGACTCGGGGCCAACAGCCAACGCTCTTTTTTACAAACTGGCTAGCGCCGTCTTCGCGGCGTGATAGCCGCACATCCCATGCACGCCCCCTCCGGGCGGCGTCGACGAAGAACACAAGAAGATGTGCGCGGCTGAGGTCGCATACAGCTTAGTCGTCGGACGAAACAGCATCTGCCGGATTTCAATCAAGCCGCCCGAAATGTCTCCTCCGCCCAGGTTCGCATCCATGCTCTCCAATCGCGATGGCGATAGCACGCTCCGCGCCAGCACTAAGTCCCGAAATCCTGGAGCGAATCGCTCAATCTGATCCTCAAGGCGCGACAACATATCGACGGTCGATCCATTCGGCACATGGCAGTACGCCCATGCCGTTTGCTTCCCCGCCGGAGCGCGCGACGCATCGAACAGTGAGGGCTGCGCCAGCAACACAAATGGCCGCTGCGGATGTTCCCCACTCCGTACCGCCTTCTCGGCAAGCGCGATCTCCTCAAACGTCCCGCCCAAATGCACCGTCGCTGCCCGCGCGCATTCCGGCGCTCTCCACGGAATCGGCGCACTCAACGCGTAATCCACCTTGAACACGCCCGGCCCATACCGGAATTTCTTCAGCCGCGCCTGGTAGCTATTAGACAGTTGTCGTCCGCCAATCGCGATCAGCTGCCGCGGACTCACATCGCACAGGATCAAGTCGTAGTCTTTCAAAGCGTCCAGCGACTCCACTCGACACGAAGTCCCGACCTGGCCGCCAAGACGCGCCAGGTAAGCGCACAATGCGTTCGTGATCGACTGCGATCCTCCGCGCGCAATCGGCCATCCGACCGCATGCGCCGGCGCAGCCATCAACATTCCAAAGGCACCGCTCAGCAGCTCATCCAGCGCAAGGAAAGAATGCGCCGCCAGCCCCGCGAATAACGCACGTGTGCGCTCGCTCTTAAAGCGCTTCGCAATGACCTGCGCCGGTAGCAACGCCTTCATCCCAAACCGCGCCATCAGCCACGGATGTCTCGGCACCCGCACCACCGGTCGCAGGATTTCCGGCGCAAACGCACGCCAGTTCCTCACAAACGGTTCCAGCAAGCTCCGCCATGAGCGCCCGTCCGCACCAAGTTCCGCGGCGGCAGCCCCAATGTCCCTCTCCAGCACCACCGCCGTTCCATCATCCAGCGGATGCGCTAGCGGCGCCGGCGAGTGCACCCACTCCAGCCCGTATTCCTGCAGCGGCAGCGAAGAAAAAAATGGAGATCCAACTCCGAGTGGATACACCGCCGATCCAAAATCGTGGACAAATCCCGGCAGCGTCAATTCCATGCTGCGAACACCACCGCCGGGAATTTCCTCGGCCTCGAACACTTCCACCTGTAACCCGGCCTGCGCCAGCACAATCGCCGCCGCCAGCCCGTTCGGGCCCGATCCCACCACGCAAGCTCTTCGGCCTCTCCCCATACCTGTTGGATGTCGAAAGTCCCGCAAAGAATTCCTTCTTACTCTCGCGGAGGCACATCGGCCCCCTCAATCGCCTCGATCTTCCCCTCGGGCGTTTTCTCAATCGTCGGCATATATCGCCCCAGCAACTGCCGTCGCCACCACATTCCCGTCTCCCGCTTTTCTTTTATCGACGTGAACCAATATTGCCAGATCACCGTTCGAACCTCTTTCGGCGGTACCTCCGGGAACGGATTGCTCTTGAACAATTGCAGTACATCCTTATCATTCGACAGCAATCGCACCGCCGTGTCCGGCACAATCGGATACTCGCGCCACGATCCCAGCGACGCAAACCATAAATTCCAATCGAATCTCGGCTGATACGGCGCGTAAATCCGTGGCGCCTCATTTAACTCCTGCGGCTTGTACCGGAATTCATACGGCTTCCAACTCTGTCCATCATCCGACCCTTGAAACTCAATTTCGTATCTTCCCCGCGTCATCACCGCGAACAGTCCATACTGGTTGGCAATTCGAAATGGCTCCAGCGCCACCACCGGCATCCGCGGCAAGTGATAGGTCGCCAGCATTTCCGCCGTCGTTGCGTAAAAAATCCACGTCAGCAGGAACGCGCTCGCCAGGATTCCCGTCGCATTCCAGGCGCGTCTGAATTTCCCGCGCCCGGATTCCGTTCCACCCCGC
Source organism: Candidatus Sulfotelmatobacter sp. (assembly GCA_030151135.1). The sequence goes on from JASLEQ010000250.1 coordinate 6,681, forward strand.
GCGGAATCTGCAACCGCCGTTTCAAGAGTCCACTCCGCCGGAACGAATCGTTTTAGAAACCGGTCATCCAGCAGCAATATCCCCAGCACGAGGACCAGGTAATTCAAGAACGCATAATTCGCCGTCAGGATCACTCCGATTTCCCACGGCGTCACGATAAAGAAGCAAACAATCCTCCACCGGCGCGGCAGCAGAAACATCCACACGATCCCGAGTTCCATCCCCAATGTGGCCGCGACGGTCGCCGCGTGAAACCAGTGCGGCAGATGCTGCATGTACCATCCGATCCACGTCGGCAACGGCCCGTTCTGGTAGTACTCGTCCATTGCCGTGAAATTTCGCCACTCCGGATCGCCGCTCAGGATCTTCGCCATCCCCGATTCGAAATAAATCCGGAACCACTCCCACTGCAACAAAAAGTGGCTCGCCCGCGATGCCGCATGCGACGCGCCCAGTTCCGGACGCCATCCCCGGGGAGCAAAGAACAACGAGATGAATCCCGCCTCCAGCAGCATGCCGTCCGATTGATAGCTCGAAAAATCCTGCGCCGCGCTGACGAACGAAAGAAAACACACGAAGCAAATCGCCAGCATCCCGCGCGGCCACACATTCAACACCAGCAGCACCGACGCGATCATTCCCGCCCAGCACAGCGCCATCAGCATTCCAGACCCGCTCGAGAGCCACAGCAGGCTCGGCACGTACCACAGCCTCTCCAGGTAGCCGAGGGCTCCTGCAACCGCACGAAGATACGGCCCCGCCGGCAAAATTCCGTCGGGCCCAATCAGTCCTTTAATTTGGAATACGAGCGAGAAGAATGCCGAAAAGTAAATCAGGCCGAGCGCCCGCAGGAACAGCCACCGTGCGATCAGCCGACGGTCGTCTGCTTCTCTCGGAGCAAACAGCCATCGCACTGCCCGCAAAAACGTCGAACCCATACTGCCGAATTATATGTAGGAATGACCTGCCGCGGACCGCTCTACACGGGCCGTTTTCCGCCAGACCCCATTCCGCGACGCGCACGCGGAACACCATCTCACTGAGACGGTTCGTGTCAGGGCACGGCTTCAGCCGTGCCGCTCATGCAGCGCCTTAAGACCGGGCTTCAGCCCCGCGGAGCCCCGCCTCGCCTCTCGCTAAACAAGTGACGTGCGGCTCGAACGTCTGATCAAAGTCCAGAGCGGCCCGTCGGCAACAACCTAAAAAGTGTGCCCCATCTATATGCGCCACCTCGGTACTTAATCCCGTACAAGGCACCATTCGCCAACAACACGCTCTCCGGAAATGCACCATCACTCTCGCCGGTGAAGTCGTGCAACACTGTGAACTGGCCATTCGGTTTTAGTTTGAAGATGGTTCCTTTGTTGTAGGCACCACCTTGGGAGGCAGCCCCATAAAGGTTCCCTTGGGAATCCATGGTGACTCCCCAAATCGGCTGCGCGCCGTCCGAGCCCTTGAAGTTGTAGAGCACCAGATGCTCTCCGGCCTCCGTGACTTCGAACACCGTTCCAGAACCGTAGATTCCTCCGTGGGAAGTAGCGCCGTAGAAATTTCCGTTCTGATCGATCAGCAGACCATCCGATGGGATCGCACCATCCGCGCCACCTCGGAAACTGTAAAGGAGGGTCTCATCACCCCCGGGGGACAGCTTGAAAATGGTTCCGTAACCAGACGCCCCGCCAACTCGGGTCGCGCCATACAGGTTCCCGGACGCGTCGCGGACCAATGTGGCACTTGGAAATTCTCCATCACCGTAGACCTCTCCAAACGTATGGACCAGCGTCGCACTGCCATTCTGATCTAACTCAACAATGGTGCCGCATCCAGTCGGGTAACAGGCACCAGTTCCTCCCGAAAACATGGCCACATACAGGTTGAGATCAGCACCCCGAATCGCCCCGCCGGGAAATCGGCCCACATTTTGGTTGAGAGTACAGCAGCTAAAAAGGACGTTCAGGCCTCCCATTGAGTCAAGTTCGAACACCGTTCCGGCTTGGTTGAAACCGCCTTCATAAGTCGTGCCGACAATCGAGCCATGATCGAGAAATGAAATCGATGGAAGCTCTCCGTCGGATCCGGCCTGAAAGCTGTACAGCACTCGTTCCTGGCCGCTCGGGTCAACCTCGAATATCGTGCCCCACCCCAGTGTCCCGCCGGTCTGAGAGGCTCCATAGAGACTGCCTCGCGGGCCAAGCATCAGGGCGCCTGTGGGGGACGCTGCGTCATTCGCGGCTCCAAAATCATGAACTACGGTAAAGGTCTGCGCGCTTACCGACAGGGCAGAAATGATCAAGCCCAGAATCACGGTCAGCAGACATGGGAAGAAACGGGCCCAAAAATCACGAGCGCAGTTCATTTTTTGATCCTCGCTTTGAGCAGCACTCAGATGGTTTTCCACCCGACAGAGTTGCCGGGTTATGGGAATACGCCCCACCACGCTCGGAGGCGAGGAATCAACGGCTTCGGTCAGGCCTCCTATACCGAGGTGGGCAACGGCGCAGGGAAAGTTTTCCACAGCCAAATGCCGATTGGTTGTGACGTCTGACCTTGACTCAGGATACGGAAAGCGCACAATTGGACCAGGCGGCCTGCATGCCGCCCGGAACCGTGCCAGCATCGTGCGAGTTTGCTTTCGTATTCTTGGCTTTGTGATCTTTGAAAATTCGAGGCTGGATGAACCTGAAGTAAAGGAGTGTCTGTCGAAGGTTTTTGCATTAAGGCCTTCGACTTGCTAAGTCCTTATTCTGGAATATTTTACCTGTAAGTCGGTTATTAGCAATATTTTGCAGACTGGTCGCGGATGTTGGGCTAGCCAAGTCATTTAAATACAATGTTTTGCGCATTTTGAAGCAAAAAAATCGTCGGCGCAAAACACGTGGGAACCAACCAAGTGCAATAGAATCAATATTTTACCTCTAAGCTCTCTCTTTTCAATATTTTGCGAGTAGAGCCGACACTTGATATCGCGCAAATGCCCCGCGCTCAATATTTTACGAATATGGACATGAAAAAAATGCGGGGGGACTTCGCCGCAGACAATCGATCCTCACAGTTGACCTCTGGCACCTGATCCTAGCTCCTGACTCCAGTTTTGAGAACCACATCACGCCAGCCTGTGATTGAAATCACAGCCCTTTTGCAAACCCGAAAGTACCTTAGTTCTTGATCGCTGGGGTTCTTTATAGCTGGGTTGCTCGAAGGGGGTTCTCCATGGCTGTCGTTGCAGGCACTACTCCAAAAATGGGCCAGGTCGCTCACGATTTCTCCAAAAATCCCTTGCTCTGCTACTGGGAGATGACCAGCGCTTGCGGCCTCGCCTGCAAGCATTGCCGCGCCGAAGCTCAGCCCACCGCCAATCCCCTTGAGCTCAATACGGAAGCCAGCAAGCGTTTCCTAAATCAGTTGCTGGATTTCGGCAATCCGCTCCCGCATCTCATCCTCACCGGAGGCGATCCGCTCAGCCGCCGCGACATCTTCGAACTGATCGATTACGCCAATGGACTGGGACTCGAAGTCTCGATCACTCCCAGCGCTACGCCCGAACTGACGAACGAAGCGATCACCAAACTGAAAGCTCACGGCATCCAGAGCCTCGGACTCAGCCTCGATGGATCTTGCGCCGAAAAGCACGACACCATCCGCGCCATCCCGGGCACATTCGACCGCACCATCGAAGCGGCCCGCCATTGCGGACGTCTTGGCCTTCCGATTCAGGTCAACACGCTGGTGGCCGAAGAAACCGCTGACGACCTGCCGGCAATCTACGACCTTCTCAGCCGCGAGTTTCCTGTCATGCGCTGGAGCTTGTTCATGCTCATCTCTGTCGGACGCGGCAAGGCGCTGAACGAAGTTTCACCCGCGGAAGGCGAGCGCATCATGCGCTGGGTCTTCGAGCTCTCGCAGCATTCGCCGTTCCAGGTCAAGACAACCGAAGCCCCGTCGTATCGCCGCATCGCCATCGAAACCATGCGCGGCGCTGGCATGCACGCGCCCGAAATGAAGAACAGCTCGGTCTATCACGGATTCCAGATTCGTGACGGGCACGGCATCGTCTTCGTTTCGAACCTCGGCGACATCTATCCCTCCGGATTTCTGCCGCTCCGTTGCGGTAACGTCCGCAAAGATTCGCTCGTCGACATCTACCGCAATTCCGAGATCTTCAAGGGACTGCACAATCCCGATGTGTTCCACGGCAAGTGCGGCGGCTGCGAGTACAGCCACATCTGCGGCGGATCGCGCGCCCGTGCCTTCGCCTACACCGGCGACGCGCTCGGCACCGACCCGTTCTGCCCTTACGAACCAACGGAAGGCGGACAACCAGGCGCGAACTAGATTGCGAGCTAATCTTCTTCGCGAACTCTGCGGCGGTCCCCAGCGAACTCAGCGCTCAAAGGCTTGGACGTCAATCTCGCAAAAGAAGATCCGCAGAGAACGCAGCCAAATGGGGCGATTCCGGTCGAATGATACGCGCTACTGGCTCGGGATTTGCACGTTGCTGACGATGTTCGAGTATCCACTTTCCTGATTGCTCGTATTGACA
>JASLEQ010000256.1 GCA_030151135.1 Candidatus Sulfotelmatobacter sp.
CGGTGCTCGGAGCCATGAGTTGATCGGCATGATCGAGCATGACGCGCGTGGGCCCGCCACCATGATCTCCCACTCCGTACAGGTGCATCATCTCCGGCTTTTCCGGAATCGTCTTTCCGTAGATAGACGGCATCCAGATCGCAATCTGATTCGCCAGCGGTTCTGCGTCGATCGGATCAGCATAGTCGTGCGGGAAATACGTCAACAGGCGGCTGCCATCGGGAGCCTGCCACCAGAAGAATTTGTAAGGAAAAGTCGTAAATTCGTGTGCCCACATCAGCTTCTGGGTTACGAAATATCCCATGCCTGACTTCGCATAGATCTGCGGAAGTTGCCAGTTATACCCGAATGAATCTGGATTCCATCCGATCTTCACGTCCACGCCAAAGTTCTTTTGGAAATATCGTTTGCCGACCAGAATCTGGCGTACCAGCGACTCTCCATCGGGCATATTAAGATCCGGCTCAACCCACATGCCGCCAACAATCTCCCACCGTCCTTCCTTCACGCGTTCTTCGATTTGCTGGAACAGGTCCGGATATTTCTCCTGCATCCATTCATAAGCCCGCGCGGACGACATCGTGAATTTGAAATCCGGATACTCCTGCATCAGATCCAGCACGCTCTGAAACGTATTGCGCACCACTTCCACCGTCTCAGTCCACGGCCATAGCCAGGCCATGTCGATGTGAGAATTTCCGACAAGCTTTACCGTGAATTGTTGGAGCCAGGGCCGCAGCGCCTCTAACTTCGCATGTGCAGCCCGCAGCGACGCGTCAAATCCCGCCTGGTCTCCCTTTTCCAAATTCGAGAAGTCCACCGTCTTTATCGCCGAATCTAGTGTGGCTTCGCGTTCCTGTTTACCTTGTTCGTAGGCCCCGATAATTGGCAGTGCGGAGATAAACTCCAACCTCAGCAGCGCTGGATCGGGGCGTGACTTGGAGGGCTCAATGATGATCTCACTCTGCGGAAATGCCACCTCCTGACCATCATTCGCCACGACACGCGCTGCAATCAGATATTTCTGGCCGGGCTGTGCATTCTCGCTAAGCAGTGCCGGCAGAAGATTGTCATCGTCTCCCCGATACAGAATCGCTCCGTTCGCGAACACTGTGATGCGAACGGTGCCTGGGCTTGTAAATCGCAAATTCAGCCGCACCTGCGAACCGGCTGTGCCGTATCCATTGATCTTTTCCGGGATCTCAACCCAGCGGCGGAATACCCGTGTGCCCGTCCAGTGGTCTGGAGTCTCCTGCCAGTACCTTGTCGGCACCTGCTTTACCGTCCACGTTGTCCAGTCCGCATCGCTGGTTGCTGGGTCTTCCGGATGCGGTACGTCAGAATGAAATCGCCAATCAGATTCGGGCAGACGTGTGAGGCTGTCCAGCCGTTCCAACGTCGCCTTGTAAGGATCGGTGCTGGCTGCTTGCCCAAATACATAGCCAGGTAGAGCGACGGATAAAAATAGAAGAAGTGTGCAGAACGATAGCAAGGACGCGCAACGCTTCATGAAAGGACAACCTTTCCGGAACGAGAGTAATTCTGCCAGGTTTTCAGGAAACCAATGATTATCCCTCAATCGTTGTCTCGAAGTCTAAGTGCTTGATTCTAGATGCCTCATGGTCGGCGGGACTTGATGATCAAAAAAATCTGATTCCTCGCATCCGAATTTTGAATCGAAGACTGCATAAGGTAACCTTGACGAAGTAAGGAACACCACTTAGAATCGGCATCGAATGTCAGAAAGCCTCAACCTTCGCGCGACGTGCTGTTGTATGTGTTGTTGTTGTGCATGCGTGTGCGCTGGCGCGGGGAGGCTGCTGACCTAAGAATTCTTTCTTAAACTAGCACTCATTTACCCACCGCCAGAGCGATCTGGCGGTGGATTTTTTTTTGCGCAAATTGCCATGACAATGACGAGTTCATTACCGAAGGAAACGAAAGCCCAACGGGCGGAGCGTCTCAAGCGCGCCTTCAATCCGTGGGAAGGCCTGGAGCAGATTCGCCGCTTTGCCCGAGACGGCTTCGATTCGATCCCGCCCGAGTGGATTGGAACCTACTTCCGCTGGTGGGGCGTTTACACCCAGGGCGACGGAGCGGGCGTTACCGGCGGCAAAAACGGCGAAGGGCGCGCCTTGCAGCGCTTCATGGTTCGCATCCGCATTCCGAATGGAATGATGACGTCACGCCAGCTGCGTGCCATCGCAGCTCTCACGCGCCAGCATGCAAATGGAATCGCCGACCTCACTGTTCGCCAGAATATTCAGCTGCATTGGGTCACCATCGAGTCCCTTCCGGAAGTTCTCGCCGGTCTCTGGGATGTTGGGCTAAATACGACTGGAGCCTGCGGCGACGTCGTACGTAATGTAACCGGCTGCCCGGTGGCTGGTGTCGATGCCGATGAGATCGTGGATGCGTCGCCTCTTGTCACCGAGGTCTCCAATCTGCTCGCAGGCAATGCCGATTTTTATAACCTCCCGCGCAAGTTCAAGATCTCTATCGCCGGATGCAATTCCTGGTGCTCTTATCCCGAGATTAATGACATTGGTCTGACCGCGATTACGCGAATCGCAAACGGGAAACCAGAAGTTGGATTTTCTCTTCGAGTTGCGGGCGGACTCTCCGCCGAACCCTATCTGGGTGCACGGTTGGATGCGTTTGTTCAGTGGAATCAGGTCGTCCCCGTCGTGAAAGGCATCGCGGAACTATTCCGCGATTCTGAGGTGCTCCGCGAACATCGTGAACGCGCTCGCCTGAAATTCCTGTTCCTTCGACACGGATGGACCGCCGAACGCTTCCTCGATGAATTGCAGGAGCGCATTGGTTTTCTTCTCGATCCCGCAGCAGAGGAACTCGCCCCCAATGACGTTTACCGTGACCACATCGGCACCCATTCACAGAAGCAGTCCGGACTTTCTTACGTCGGGGCTGTCGTTCTGAGGGGACGGCTGACTGCCGATCAGATGCGGTCGGCGGCCGATCTGGCCGAACGCTACGCCCGCGGCGAACTCCGCGCCACCGGCATGCAAAACCTGCTGATCGTAAATGTCCCCACGATCAATGTGGACGAATTGACTCAAGAGCTCGATGCGATTGGATTCCAGGTCAACGGCTCGTCTTTCGCGCGAGGAACCGTAGCTTGCAGCGGAACCGAGTTCTGCAAGCTGGCGATCACCGAAACCAAAAGCTTCTCCCGCTGGCTGGTCGAAGAATTGGAAGAACGCTTCCCGGATTTCGATCAGCACTTGAAGCTTCACGTGACCGGGTGCCCCAACAGTTGCGGCCAGCACTGGATCGCCGATGTGGGCATTGAAGGCAAGAAGATCAAGGTCAACGATCGCCTGCTCGATGCTTACTACTTCTGCGTCGGCGGCGCGCTTGGACTGCATCAATCGACCGCACGACCGGTCGGGTACCGCTGCTTGGCCACGGATGTGCCTGAGGCCCTGGAGCGTCTGTTGAGCCGATATCTTTCAGAGCGCGAGACTGGCGAGAATCTGCGGCGCTTCTTCGCGCGGCATAGTGATACCCAGATCCGCGAGTTTCTTGCCGGTGAAACGGTCCCGGCGGTCGCGCGCGACCTGCCAACTCAACCGAACCTGATTCATCTTGCAGGAGGCGCCGGTGACTAGTCTTTTCCCAATGTTCATGAAGCTGAACGGCCGCTCCTGCCTGGTGGTGGGTGCCGGAAAAGTCGGCGAGCCGAAAATCGCAGGGCTTCTCGAAACTGGTGCTCGGATTCGCGTTATTGCAATGGAAACAACCACTGCAGTCCGCGAATGGGCTCGGGAAGGGAAGATCGAACTGGAGCGGCGTACTTACCGTTCTTCCGATCTGGAAGGCGTGTTCCTCGCGGTGGTCGCGACTTCCTCCCGCACCTTGAACGAACGCATCTATGGCGAGGCTCAGGCGCGGAGAGTGCTCTGCAATGTGGTTGATGTTCCAGATCTTTGCGACTTCTTTTATCCCTCAATCGTTCGGCGAGGCGACCTCCAGATTGCCGTTTCCACCGCGGGCCGGAGTCCGTCGCTGGCACAGAAAATCCGCCAACAACTCGAGCAGCAGTTTGGACCTGCGTACGCAGCATGGGTTGCCGAACTTGGCGAGACCAGGAAATTCATTCTAGCCAGTGATCTTGACCGCAAACAAAAACTCGAATTGCTGCACTCACTCGCCAGCAGGGAAGCCGCCGAAGCCGCGATTGCCGAACACAACCAAAAGACCCCCTCGGAAGTCGTCGCCACTGGAGACCTCGCATGAACGGCAAAGTCTACCTCGTTGGTGCTGGCCCGGGCGATCCGGATTTACTCACCGTAAAAGCTTTGCGCCTCCTGCAGACGGCTGAGGTCGTGCTCCATGATGATCTGGTCGCTCCTGAGATTCTGAAACTGATCCCGTCCTCAGCGAAGGTGCAGAACGTCGGCAAGCGCTGCGGAAAGAAAACTCTCCAACAGGAAGAAATCAACTTCTTGATGATTGGATTCGCCGATGCTGGGCAGAGAGTGCTTCGGCTGAAATCGGGCGACCCGATGATCTTCGGTCGCGCTGGCGAGGAAGTTGAAGCCCTACGCCGCGCCGGCGTTGATTACGAGATTGTGCCCGGAGTGACCTCTGCTCTGGGCGCCGCGTCAGCCGTCGAGATTCCGCTCACTCACCGGCGCTTCTCGTCGGCCGTCGTGTTCATCACCGCCCATCAAGCTTCCGGAAGCGAAGCCGCGAATTGGAAGAAACTCGCAGGAAGCGGTGCCACGCTGGTCATCTACATGCCCGGAAAAGATTATTCCCGCGTGGCTGCAAGTCTGAAGCAGGCACGTCTAGCTTCCGATACGCCGTGCGCGATCGTTTCCAGCGCGGCAACCTCAAAGCAACAGGCCTACCGCACAACCATTGGTGAACTCGCCGTCGCGCCCGCGCTGCCGGCTCCGAGCCTCCTGGTAGTCGGCGAGGTCGTGCGTCTCGCCGATGTCGATGTTTTCCAGAACCTTGAATTCCCGATGCCGCAAGATCAGGAATCTGCCGTGTCTCTGTCCAGTTCAGCCGCACAGGAGTCTGTCGAATGAAGTCCCACGCCGCTGTCGCACCTCGCAAACTCAGCCAACATCAGATCCCGGAACTGCAGGCTTCTGCCGATGCGTGGACTCCGCAACAGACTCTTCATTGGGCCTTCGACACCTTCGGGAATCGAGTTTCGATCTCCTCTGCCTTCGGGGCCGAAGGCATGGTGCTGATCGACATGGCGTCTCGCCTCAACAAGAACTTCCGCCTGTTCACCATCGATACGGAATTCCTGTTCCCCGAAACCTACCGCCTCATGGACCGCATCGAAGAGCGCTACGGCGTCGCGATCGAGAAAGTCCTGCCACTGCAATCCCCCGAAGAACAGGAACGCACGCAAGGTGCCGCCTTGTGGACCCGCAATCCCGACCTCTGCTGCCAACTGCGGAAAGTCGAACCCCTACGCCGGAAGCTGACCGAACTGAATGCCTGGATCACCAGCATTCGCCACGATCAGACATCAGTCCGTGTGAGTGCGCGCCGCATTGAATGGGATGCGAAGTTCGGATTAGTGAAGGTGAATCCCATCGTTGATTGGAGTTTCAAGCAGGTCTGGCGCTACATCCATG
>JASLEQ010000267.1 GCA_030151135.1 Candidatus Sulfotelmatobacter sp.
TTCATCCGCGCCCGCTGCTCCTCCAAGGGACACTGCGGTCGCGTTAGCACTCGATAAAGGAAACCTGCATGGGGATTGCCCCTCTATTGACTGAAGCAGAGCTCGTCACTCTTCGCCAGTTCGATACATGCATGATCGCCAATGCCATTGAGACATTCAGTGTGCGGCTGCGCAACACCGGATTTACGGATGGCAAGCTCCGATGCATGTTCCCCGACACCGCTCCGATGGTGGGATATGCCGTTACCGCGAGACTGCGGACCGAAGATCCTCCCATTAGTGGCGGCCATTACCACGACCGAGGCGATCTTTGGACCCGTATTCTCCAATGTCCCTCTCCGCGAATCCTGGTTCTGGAAGATATGGACCACAACCCCGGACGAGGTGCGTTCGTCGGAGATATGCATGCAGCCATTCTGCGCGCGCTCGGCTGCGTAGGTTACGTCACCAATGGCGCCGTTCGAGAACTGCCCGGTGTGCGCAGTTCAGCGATTCATCTGTTCGCCGGTAATCTGGCGGTCTCACACGCGTACGCGCACATCTTCGACATTGGCGTCCCTCTTCTGATCGATGGCATGGAAGTACACACGGGAAATCTTCTGCATGGCGATCAGCATGGAATTGTGAACATCCCCCCAGAAGTCGCGCCGCGAATCCCTCAAGAGGCCGCAAAACTTCAAAAGCGGGAAGAAGAAGTGATTCAGTTCTGCCGCTCGAGCGAGTTCTCCATCGGAAAACTAAGCGAAGTGATGAAACGAACCCACTGAAACCTGAGGCCGGATATGAACCTTGCTTTAGCTGGTGAACAAACACGATGACTCGAATCCCAAGCACGTCGAAACTGAGGCAATCTCGCGGTCGGAAGATCAGCCTTTTCGCCACGCTGTCAACACTGGGCATAGCTTTGCTCAGCTTGTCGTCGTCGTGTTCCAGCGACAACAGGCAGGTGCAGGCCAGTGCGCCGAGCGTCACCGTGGGCGTCACCAAGGTGACGAAGAAATCCCTTGGTCGCGACATCACTCTCTCCTCCGAACTGGTCCCGTTCCAGGAGATCGATGTCTATGCCAAGGAATCAGGCTATGTGAAGAAGCTGCTCGTGGATTATGGATCGCATGTTAAAGCGGGACAGGTCATGGCAGTTCTCGAAATCCCCGAGCTCGAAGCTCAGTTGCAGGAAGACGACGCCGAGATCAAAAATGCGAACAATCAGGTCGTCCGCGCACAGCACGAACTCGCCCGTTACGTGGCGCAATACAAAGCGCTGCACTTGCAGTACACGCGCTTGAACGAAGTCTTCCAAAGTCAGCCCGGTATCGTCGCCCAACAAGAAGTGGACGATTCCCAGGGAAAAGATCTGGCCGCATCTTCGCAAGTGGATGCCGGCCAGGCCGCGCTCGAAGCCGCACAGAGCCAACTTGCTGCGGCCAAAGCAAAGCTCACGCACGACCAGGCTCTTTACGACTATTCCAAGATCACCGCACCTTTCTCGGGTGTCGTCACGGATCGCTATGCCAATCTAGGAACCCTTGTTCAGGCCGGCACCGGATCGAGCACGCAGGCGCTCCCAATTGTGCGGCTCTCGGAGGACGATCTCTTCCGCCTGGTCATTCCAGTTCCAGAAGGCTACGTGAAATACATCCGCGTCGGTGACCCCGTAAACGTCAGGGTCTCCTCGCTCAATCGCACGGTCCCGGGCAAGGTCGCGCGGTTCTCAGTGGACGTTCGCGAGGACACTCGCACCATGCACACCGAAGTCGACGTCAAAAACCCCGATCACGTCCTTGTTCCCGGACTTTATGCCGAGGCAGACATCACGCTCGAGCACAAGGAAGACGTCCCCACAGTGCCCTTGCAGGCGGTGAACCATGAAGGAGACAAAACCTCCGTCTTCGTCGTGGATAACAACGATCAGCTTGAAGATCGCCCCGTAACGCTCGGGCTTCAGAACGCAACCGATGCCGAAATTGTTGCGGGACTGCACGAAGGCGAAAACGTAGTCGTCAGTGATCGCAGCGGACTGAAATCCGGGGAGAAGGTCACCCCGCAGGTCGTGCAGGTTATGCAGTATCACGAAAGCAATCAGCAGTAGGCGCGGGCGTTGTCATCCTGCAGAAAACGGCAAAAAATTCATGTCTGGTTTCTCAATTCGCAATCCTTATTTCATCATCGTGGCGTGCCTTGCCCTCATGGTCATCGGCGTCACCAGTCTGCTTCGCATGCCGGTCGACCTGTTTCCATCCATCAATCTTCCCGAGGTCGTGGTCGCTACCTTCTACTCGGGCATGCCGCCCCAGGATATTGAGACCGACATCACCGATCCACTCGAACGCTTCTTCACACTCGCCAGCGGCATTGATCACATGGAGTCGCGTTCGCTCCTGGGAGTCAGCATCATCAAGGTCTATTTTCAACCCGGCACCAACGCCGACGCAGATGTCACCCAGCTTTCAAATCTGGCGTTGGCCGACCTCAAACGCCTACCTCCTGGCACACTCCCGCCCGTAGTCCTAAAGTTTGATGCCTCAAGCCTTCCGGTTTGCCTGGTGACGCTCAAGGGCGAAGGACTGAATGAAACTCAGCTTCATGACATCGGGCAGTTCGCGATTCGCAACCAGATTGCGGTCGTGAAAGGAGCAGAAATTCCTCCGCCCTTCGGCGGCAAATACCGTCAAATCATGGTCTATGTCGACCCTTACAAACTGTCATCCCGCCAGTTGAGTCCGATGGACGTAGTCACCGCGGTGAACAGTTCAAACCTTATCTTGCCCGCAGGTGACGTCAAGATGGGCCCCTTTGACTACTACGTGTACTCCAACAGCCTTGTCGACAACATGGATCAACTCGGCAAGATACCTGTGAAGACTGTCGGCTCCTCCTGGGTGTCGGTCAACGATCTGGGAAAAGCCGAGGACGCTAACCAAATGCAGTACAACCTCGTCCGGGTAGACGGACAAAGATCGGTTTATCTCCCGATCATGAAGCAAGGTGGTGACACCAACACGATTCAAGTTGTGAACGGCATCCGCGACATGATCGGGCACCTCTTCGACATTCCAAAACAATTGAAAGCTACGGTGGTATTCGATCAATCGGCGTTCGTGAAAGAAGCCATCAAAACTTTGCTCCATGAAGGCCTGATCGGCTTGCTGCTCACCAGCCTGATGATCCTGATTTTTCTCGGCAGTCTCCGCGCCACTTCGGCAGTATTTCTTTCCATTCCGCTGTCGGCCCTCGCTACCTTCGTCGTGCTCTACATGATGGACAGCACCATCAACACCATGATCCTTGGAGGACTGGCCCTGGCCTTTTCGCGGATTATCGATAACTCGGTCATCTCGCTGGAAAATATTTACCGGCATCTGGAAATGGGCGCTGAACCGATGAGGGCTGCCGAGATCGGCGGTGCGGAAGTCAGCCTGGCTGTGCTGGCAGCGACTCTCACCACGGTTGTCGTCTTTTTCCCAGTTACATTTCTTTATGGTGTGAGCAAGTTCCTGTTCACGGCTCTCGCTTTGGCGGTTGTGATCTCGCTCTTTGCGTCCTATCTGGTCGCCATGACCGTGATTCCTCTGTTCTGCTCGCGCTTCCTGAAAGCAATGCCGCACGCTTCTGGACATGGAAATGGCATTGGGCACGAAGTCGAAACAACGCCCCCGGAGCTCTCCTGGTGGGGCCGCTTCACCGCGGGATTCAATCGCAGCTTCAATCACGTCCTCGACTTCTATGAACTTTGGGTTCGAAGAGCCTTACGCCGCCCGGCCCTCACCGTAGCCGCCATCAGCGGAGCGTTCCTGGTGAGTCTGGCTATTGCCCCATTCCTCGGTCTGGCCTTCTTCCCAGAAACTGATGCTGGACAGTTCACCATCAACCTCAAAGTCCCTACCGGTACGCGCCTCGAAGTCACCGAGCAATATGTCGCCAAAGTCGAAGATCTCATCCGGCATGAAGTCGCACCGCGCGATTTAAAAATGATCGTGTCGAATCTTGGCGTCGTGCCCGATTTTTCTTCTCTCTACACCACTAATGCTGGTCCCTACACCGCCACCATCCAGGTCGCTTTGCACGAGGACCACAGTAAAAGCAGTTTCTGGTACATGAGCCGGGTTGAGAAGGAGATGGCCAGTCACTATCCCGACATTCGGACTTTCTTTTCCAGCGGGTCCATGGTCGATGCGGTCCTGAATATGGGCATGCCCGCGCCCATCGATGTGCAGGTCAGCAGCCCGCACTTGCGCCAGAACTACGCGGTGGCCCAAAACCTCGCAACCCAGATCCGTAGCTTGTCTGGAGTTGGAGAAGTTTACATCCCTCAGGATTTGAATTACCCCGCCCTGAAGCTGGATGTCGATCGCGTACATGCCGCCGAATTGGGACTGACTCAGAAAGACATTGTGGACAACGTGATTACCGCCCTGAATTCCAATTCAATGATCGCTCCCAACTATTGGGTCGATCACAAAACCGGCAACGATTATTTCCTTACTGTCCAGTACTTCGAAAAGGGGCGCCCGGCTATCCATAACTTTACAGACCTGATCAACATTCCGATTCACGCTCCCAATCTTCGGGAACCGACCACCCTCGATACAGTCGTCAAATTGCAGGAGGTCGAAACACCCACCGAGGTCGACCACTATCAGATCCAGCGCGTTACCGACATCTACGTAACACCCGCGGGAGAGGATTTGGGGAAAGTTTCGAACGAGGTCGCCGCGCTCATCCCGAAACTCAACGTGCCCGAAAATGTCCGCATTAATATCCGCGGCATGGTTCAGGGCATGAATGCGTCGTTCAAGAGTTTCGCTGTCGGACTCTCTCTATCGGTTGTTTTGCTGTACCTGATCCTGGTGGCGCAGTTCAAATCCTTCAAGGATCCATTCCTGATCATGCTGGCGGTTCCGATGGGCTTCATCGGCGTCCTGATCATCCTCCCATTAACGGGAACCACACTGAACGTGATGTCTCTGATGGGCGTGCTCATGCTGGTCGGTATCTCGGCGTCGAACAGCATTTTGATCGTCGAATTCACTCATCGTCTCGAAGAGCAGGGTAAATCGGTGGAAGAGGCGGTCATCACTTCGTGCCGGGTTCGTTTGCGGCCCATCTTAATGACCTCGTTAGCCACGATCATCGGAATGATTCCAATGGCCCTGAAACTGGGCACCGGCAGCGAACAATATGCTCCTCTTGCGCGCGCCATCATCGGCGGACTCACCGTCTCCGTTGTACTCACGGTATTTATCGTGCCGGCCGCGTACCTGCTGGTGTACCGCAACCGGCCATTGACAACTCAAACGGGGCAGCAGGCATGAGTATCGCGAAACGATCTGAGGATGCAGAGGACTAGATGCCGGGATTTTCCATTCGCAATCCGTTCTTCATCATCGTGGTTTGCCTGGTGCTTCTGGTCATCGGCGTCACGAGTCTCGTCCGCATGCCCGTGGATCTGTTTCCCTCTATCAATCTTCCCGAAGTGGTCGTCGCGACATTCTATTCGGGCATGCCCCCGCAGGACATCGAGACCGACATCACCGATCCTCTCGAGCGATTCTTCACGCTCGCCAGCGGGATCGACCACATGGAATCGCGTTCGCTCTTGGGTGTGAGCATCATTCGCGTTTATTTCCAACCAGGCACCAACGCCGACGCAGATGTCACCGAACTTTCGAATCTGGCTTTGGCCGACTTAAAACGTCTGCCTCCGGGAACCTTGCCACCAGTAGTGCTCAAGTTTGACACCTCAAGCCTTCCAGTCGCACTCGTCACCGTGAAAGGTGAGGGCCTGAACGAGACACAACTTCATGACTATGCCCAGTTCCAGATCCGTAATCAGATCGCGGTCGTCCAAGGTGCCGAGATTCCACCGCCCTTTGGCGGCAGATACCGCCAAATCATGGTTTACGTCGATCCGTACAAACTGGCCTCCCGGCAATTGAGCCCGATGGATGTGGTCGGCGCAGTCAACAACTCGAACTTAATCTTGCCAGCGGGTGATGTAAAGATTGGGTCCAATGACTACTACGTCTATTCCAACAGTCTCGTCGATAACATGCAGCAGTTGGGACAGGTGCCCGTAAAAACCAAAGGAACATCCTGGGTTTCCGTCAACGATTTAGGCAAAGCGGAAGATGCCAATCAGATCCAATACAACGTAGTTAGAGTCGACGGGCAAAGGTCCTGCTACATCCCGATCATGAAGCAAGGCGGCGACACGAACACGATTGATGTCGTCAATGGCGTTCGCAAGCTGGTTGCACATCTCTACGACATCCCCAAACAGATGTCCGCGAATGTCGTCTTCGATCAGTCCGTCTACGTCAAGGAGGCGCTGAAAACGGTTCTGCACGAGGCCATCATCGGATTGGTCTTGACCAGTCTCATGATCTTGATTTTTCTCGGAAGCTTCCGTGCCACAACCGCCGTCTTGCTCTCCATTCCTCTTTCAGCTCTGGCAACGTTCGTCGTGCTTTACATGTGGGGAAGCACGGTGAACACGATGATTCTGGCCGGCTTGGCCCTGGCCTTCTCGCGAGTGATCGATAATTCCGTCATCTCGCTGGAAAACATCTATCGTCATCTCGAGATGGGCGCGGCCCCCATGGTCGCCGCCGAAGTCGGCGGTCGCGAAGTCAATCTCGCGGTGCTCGCTGCCACGCTGGTTGATGTGGTCGACTTCTTCCCGGTCACCTTTCTCTATGGCGTCAGCAAGTTCCTGTTCTCAGCTCTGGCTCTGGCTTTCTGCCTCTCGCTGCTAGCCTCGTTCGTCGTAGCCATGACCGTAATTCCTCTCTTCTGTTCTCGCTTCCTCAAGGCGGTGCCACACGCCGCACATGGAAAAGAACACAGGGACGAGTACGAGGTTGAACCGACCATCGCGCCTGACCATTCCTGGTGGGATCGGTTCAACGCCCGTTTCAACCGGATGTTCAACCGTGTTCTTGACTTCTACGAAATTTGGGTGCGGCGCGCCGTCAAGCGTCCGGCTCTGACCGTCGCTCTTCTGAGCGGTGCGTTCCTGGCGAGCCTGGCCATCTATCCGCTGCTCGGCCTCGCCTTCTTCCCCCAGACTGATGCAGGGCAGTTCACTCTCAATCTCAAGGTCCCAACGGGTACACGCATCGAAGTTACCGAGCAGTATGTGGCAAAGGTTGAAGATCTCATCCGACGCGAAATCGCTCCCAAAGATTTGAAGATGGTCGTTTCCAACATCGGAGTCGTGCCCGACTTCTCATCTCTCTACACCACCAACGCTGGCCCGTACACCGCCACAATTCAGGTCGCCCTGCAGGCGGATCATGAAAAAAGCAGTGCATGGTACATGGATCGCGTAAAGCATCAGATTGGCAAGCAATATCCCGATATCAGAAGTTTCTTTTCTAGTGGATCGATGGTGGACGCCGTCCTTAACATGGGAATGCCGGCTCCTATCGATGTTCAGGTCAGCAGCCCCGAACTGCACAAAATCTACGGAGTAGCAGAAGATCTAGCCGGCCAGATCCGGGCCGTACCTGGTGTGGGAGAGGTATACATTCCTCAGGACCTCAACTATCCCGCACTACGGCTCGATGTCGACCGTATACATGCAGCCGAGCTCGGCCTGACTCAGAAAGATGTCGTCGACAATGTCATCACCGCCCTGAATTCCAACTCCATGATTGCTCCCAATTACTGGGTAGACCGCCGGAGCGGAAACGATTACTACCTCACCGTGCAATATTTTGAAAAAGGTCCCGCCGCGATCCACGATCTGACCGACCTTGGACAAATTCCATTGCGGGGCCACGACAAAGCTAAATCGCAACTCACTTGCGGCCCTGCGAGTAGTAATTCGGCCCACGTCCAACCGATCAGCGATAAACGCTCGCCAGTGATTGCCAGCTGGAGTTGCGGCACAACTCAACTCGTCACTCCAATGGACGACCGTTCCGGCAAGGATGGCTCACAGCCTGCGATCACCGAACTCAACAACGTCGTAAATGTAAATTTTATTCAGACGCCCACCGAAGTTGACCATTACCAGATCCAACGTGTCATGGACGTCTATGTCACTCCCTCGGGAGAGGACCTTCAGCGAGTCACAAGCCGCATTCAAAACATCGTGAATCACGCAAACATTCCCGCCAACGTCCGCGTTAACCTTCGCGGTATGGTCGAAGGGATGAATGCATCTTTCAAGAGTTTTGGTTTAGGATTTCTGCTTTCGTTCGTATTGCTCTTCCTCATTCTTACCGCGCAATTCAAATCATTCATTGATCCTTTGTTGATCATGCTCGCGATTCCCATGGGGTTCATCGGCGTTATGCTGATTCTTCCTCTTACCCACAGTACTCTGAACGTCATGTCCCTGATGGGCGTTCTGATGCTCGTCGGCATCGCAGACTCCAACAGCATTTTGATCGTCGATTTCGCGCACAACCTCGAACAGCAAGGTCTCTCGGCGGTCGACGCGGTCATCACAGCGTGTCGCGTTCGCCTCCGCCCGATTCTGATGACGTCACTGGCGACCATCATCGGCATGATCCCCATGGCGCTCAAACTTGGCACCGGCGCCGAACAGTACGCGCCCATGGCGCGAGCCATCATTGGCGGGCTCACGTCATCGGTGCTCCTGACAATTTTCATCGTGCCTGCCGCCTACTTGCTTGTCTACGGAAAACGGAACCGCCCCATCGCCGCGGGTCCTTCCACGGAGAATGCTCAATGAAAGTTCGGATATCCAGGCTCCTGAGTTCCGTGGTGCTGATCTTTTTGCCGATCGCATCTCAGCCGGGCGCTGCTCAGGCCACAACTCAATTACCACAGAATCCAGCGCTTCCGTCCGCCCCACAAGCGGCGCAGAATTACGGCACCGGAGCTCAGTCAGCCTTCGTGGCCCGTCCGTTAGCGATGAACTTCCCACAGGCGTCTGCCTCGCAAACCAGCGTCTCCAATGCCCAGGCTCCTACTACCACTCCGGTGCCTGGAGTTCCAATGCGCCTGAGTCGGAGTCAAGCGGAGCAGCTTGCCCTGAAGAACAACCCTCGCATCACGGTTGGTCACCTGCTCGCCCTCGCTCAGCATCAGGTGTCGCGCGAAAACAGGTCGGCCGAACTTCCGACGTTCAATGGCACGATTACCGCAGTTGATGCGAACGAAGGAAGCCGCATTGGCGCCGGGGCTCTCAACGCACCCCGTCTGCTCGAACATGCGGGCGCTGGTGTGACCCTCAGCCAGCTCCTCACAGATTTTGGCCGAACGACCAATCTCGTTTCCGCCGCCAAACTTCGCGAAAAAGCTCAAGACGCCAATGCACTCGCCACCTCCGAAGACATCGTTCTCGCCACCGATCAGGCTTTCTACAACGCACTGGAAAATCAGGCGTTGCTCAAAGTTGCCTTGCAGACTGTCACCACGCGCCAGTCGGTGGAGCATCAGATTGATGAATTGGCGCAGAACAAACTCAAGTCCACGCTGGACTTGTCATTCGCGCAAGTCAATCTCTCGCAAGCAAAACTGCTCCAACTCGATGCTCAGGACAACCTCGATTCCACCATCGCTGCATTGGCCGCAATTCTTGGCTTCGATAAGCAGGTTTCTTTCGAATTGATCGAGGATCAGGAGCAACCGCCCGCGCCCTCGGCCGATGTCGACGGCCTCGTCCGTACCGCGTTCCAACAGCGCCCGGATCTGCAGGCCCTCACATACGAGCAGCAGGCCGCCGATAAGTTCCGCCGCGCCCAACGGGACCAGCTGTTTCCCACCATCAGTGCACTCGGCATAGCCGGCGTCACGCCTGTGCGGCCGGACTGTTTCGGCGGATGCTTCCCCAACTACTTTGTATCCAGCTGGTACGGAGGTATCGGAGTCAACATGAGCGTTCCCATCTTCAAC
>JASLEQ010000276.1 GCA_030151135.1 Candidatus Sulfotelmatobacter sp.
TCGCCGGTGACGATGAAGAAGGCGAGGATCGGGATCACCGCGCCGTTCATCGTCACCGGCGAGGAACAGGGCGTCTCGCGCGACAAGCTGGACGGGACCATCCAGAACGACATTCTCAAGGAGTTCATGGTCCGCAACACCTATATCTATCCGCCGGACGGATCGATGCGGATCATCGGCGACATTTTCCGATACTGCGCCGCGAAAATGCCGAAGTTCAACTGCATCAGCGTGAGCGGCTACCACATGCAGGAGGCCGGGGCGACGGCCGACATCGAGCTGGCGTACACGCTGGCGGATGGGCTGGAATATCTGCGCACCGGGGTGAAGGCCGGCCTGGCTATTGACGATTTCGCGCCGCGTATTTCGTTCTTCTGGGGCATCGGCATGAACCACTTCATGGAGATCGCCAAGATGCGGGCCGCCCGCGTGTTGTGGGCTAAGATCGTCCAACGTTTCGACCCGAAGAATCCGAAGTCGCTAGCCCTCCGCGCGCATTCCCAGACCTCCGGCTGGAGTCTGGCCGCGCAAGATCCCTATAACAACGTCGTACGCACTTGCGTGGAAGCGCTGGCTGCGGCTCTCGGACACACTCAATCGCTGCATACCAACGCCCTCGATGAAGCACTCGCCTTGCCGACGGAGTTCTCTGCCCGTATCGCTCGCAACACCCAAATCTACCTCCAGCAGGAAACCGGAATCACCCGTGTCATCGATCCCTGGGCCGGTTCGTACTACGTCGAGCGCCTGACCCATGAACTCATGCATTCCGCATGGAACCTCATCGAGGAAGTCGAGGGGCTGGGGGGCATGGCCAAGGCCATCGAGACAGGCGTTCCGAAGATGCGCATCGAAGAGGCCGCTGCACGCCGCCAGGCCTGCATCGATTCGGGCAAGGACGTGATCGTCGGCGTGAATGCGTACCTTTCTCCCGAAGAAACTGAGATTCCCGTACTGGCCATCGATGATGCCACCGTACGCGCCGCTCAGATCAGAAGACTGGAACAACTCAAGCGGGAACGCGACTCCATTGCAGTCACGCAATCGCTGGCTGCCCTGGAAAATTGTGTCACGAGCGGCAAGGGTAACTTGCTGGAGTGCGCCGTCGATGCGGCCCGCAAGCGCGCTACGCTTGGCGAGATTTCGTCGGCGCTAGAGAAGGTGTGGGGTCGGTATAAGGCGGTCACCCGCAGCATAGCCGGCGTCTACTCTGCCGAAAGCGGCGAAGAATTTCGCAAGGCCCAGGCCATGGTCGCCGAATTCGAAGACGACGAAGGCCGGCGTCCTCGCATCCTGGTTGCGAAAATGGGCCAGGACGGACACGATCGCGGCGCCAAGGTGATTTCGACGGCATTTGCCGACATCGGCTTCGATGTTGATATTGGGCCCCTGTTCCAGACCCCCGGGGAAGTAGCTCGATTCGCCATCGAAAGCGACGTGCACGTGGTCGGCGTCTCCTCGCTGGCTGCAGGCCACCGAACGCTCGTTCCGCAATTGATCGGGGAACTCCGCCGGCTCGGCCGCGACGATATTCTTGTGGTCGTCGGAGGCGTCATCCCTCCCCAGGACCACGCCTTCCTGTATCAGGCGGGAGTGGCGGGTATCTACGGTCCGGGCACCCCAATTCCAGCCTCTGCGCAGCAGATCATGAGGGCTTTGTTGGGAAGTCTTGTGGGAGGGCGATCCTGAGTGCTTGACGCGCCTGAGACCGCTCTGAAAGTTGTTGGCGGCAGTTCTCATCCTCAGTCGCCCGGCACGATCGATCGCTTTTCGCAAAGTCGCAAGACCCTATCCCTGGCGCAGTATGTGGACGGCATTATGGCTGGTGACCGGGCAATCCTGGCCCAGGCCATCACTCTAATTGAGAGCTCGCGCCCGCCCGACCGAGAACTTGCCGACGAGGTTGTTGAACACTGTCTTCACGCCAGCGGCAACTCGCGGCGGGTGGGCATCACGGGGATACCGGGCGCGGGCAAGAGCACCCTCATTGAGTCGTTAGGCAATTTCCTCATTGCCGAATACGGGCAGAAGGTCGCTGTGCTCGCCATTGACCCCAGCAGTGAGCGCACGGGCGGAAGCATTCTGGGTGATAAGACCCGCATGGCCACTCTCGCTGTCAGCGAGATGGCCTTTGTTCGCCCCTCGCCGTCGCGCGGATCGTTTGGAGGCGTGGCTCAGCATACGCGCGAAGCCATGCTGCTCTGCGAGACCGCCGGTTATCGCAACATCATCGTCGAAACAGTCGGAGTGGGACAGTCGGAGACTGGCGTCCACAACATGGTGGATTTCTTTCTGCTGGTCACGCTCACCGGTGCGGGCGACGAACTGCAGGGCATCAAGCGCGGCATCATGGAGCTTGCCGACCTGGTTGCCATCAATAAGGCCGAGGGAGAAAATGCGGTTGCTGCCGAAAAAACAGTGACCGAAACCAATAACGCTCTTCATTTTCTTCCCTCCTCGCGATCGGGTTGGAAGCCTCGTGCGATGGCGTGTTCAGCCCTTACCGGCCGCGGCATTGCGGAGATTTGGGACAGCATTACTCAACACGCGGCCATGACTCAAGACAATGGCTGGTTTGATGAGAACCGGCGCGAACAGCGGCGCCGCTGGATGCGGGAGACCCTGGAACTCGGGCTGCGTCGGTCCTTCAGCGCTCATCCCCTCATTCGCAAGCGCATGGAGACTTTGGAGCAGGATGTAGTCGAAGGCCGCGTCACACCCTTCCGGGCCGCTCGATTACTTCTTGAGATCTATGCAAGCTTGGCGTCGGGGCGCACACCATGAACGGAGTAGTCTCAGCCCCAATCGGGGAACTCCTTCCACCTCAACTCAACTCTTTTTGATTGGAGCTCTTATTCATGTCGTTTTTGCCTGTACTAGTTTTGAACAGCGGCTCTTCATCGATCAAGTTTTCGGTTTACGAAGCTGACGGCGGAAGAAAGAAACTTCTTGAAGGCGCGGTCGACGGGATCGGCACCGAACTGGGCCAGTTCTGGATGAAAGACGGCGAAGGCCGCACACTCTTCAACCAGGCTCCCGCACTTCCCAATCGCTCAGTCGCATTCAAGCTGCTCGTTGATGCACTCAACGCGGGTGAATTCCCCGCCCCTGCAGCCATCGGCCATCGAACCGTGTGTTGTAGCCCAACTGTGCGCGAAAATCAGCGCGTCACTCCCGCGCTGATCGACGAAATCGAACGCTATGCTCCCCTTGCGCCGCTGCACACGCCGATCTGCGTTTACATCATGCGTGAAGCACTGAAACTGTTTCCGGGCATCCCCAATTTCGCTATTCTCGACACTTACTTTCACCGCACCATGCCGGAAGTTGCGACGTGGCTTCCTTTGCCGGAAGAGTATTTCGACATGGGCGTACGGCGCTATGGATTTCACGGTATTTCCTACGAGTCGATCATTCACCAATTGCAACCCAACATTCCGGAAAAGCTGATTGTTGCGCATCTCGGCAATGGCGCATCGATTTCCGCCATTCGCAAGGGCAAGTGCCTCGATACCTCAATGAGCATGACGCCCGTCTCCGGCATCATCAGCGGCACGCGGACGGGAGATATCGATCCCGGTGTCGTCCTGTTCATCTTGCGCAAGATCGCCGAGAAAACCTCAAACGCAAACGAGGCTGCCGACCAACTGGATGCAATTCTCGGCAAGAAGGCGGGCTTGGTAGGCATAAGCGGCCTCTCCAACGATATGCGTGCGTTGCGCGCCGCCATCAAGAATGGGGATCGCAGAGCCC
>JASLEQ010000277.1 GCA_030151135.1 Candidatus Sulfotelmatobacter sp.
GCCAGATCTTACGGCGAGCCATGACTCAGGCAACCCCCTTGTGTTTGACGACTTCCCACCGCTTCTTTCCGATCAAAAATTGAAATACTCCCTGGGCTCGTACAGCGCTCACCGCCTGGCGATAGCCAAAGTTTTCCAGCAGAGCGTAGAGAACCAGCGTGAGCATCTCGGAATACTTCGGATAGCGCCGGATCGTGGCTTCCGCGAGCAATACCGAGACCACCGATAGCAATGTTCCGTAGCCAATCGCCAGGAACATGATGAGAAAGAACAAAGCCAAGGGCATGGCGCCAATGAAGAATGAAAGCGGAACAATGATCAGGCCCAGCGTTTCGACGACGGAGCCAAACGCCTCTACGTATCCATGAAAAGGCATGCTGAGCAAGCCGAGCCTGCCTTGCTTCCAATTGAAGATGAGGCGATCGTGCTTGAAGCATGTCTGTACTAACCCAAGTTGCCAACGCCTCCGTTGGCGAGCAAGCATTTTGAAACTCTTGGGACACTCCGTCCAGCAAACCGGATCGGTAGTGAAGACCATCTGGGACTTCCATCCTTTTTTCTCATACAGCGTGTGCAGGGCCGCAATCATGTCGATGTCTTCAGTAACGGTGTCTTGACCGAATCCGCCAGCTTGAATCGCCGATTCGCGGTGAAGAAGACAGAAAGCACCAGATGTAATGAAATTGCCTTTCAAGTAATTCCATCCAGGCCGGCCAAAGAGAAAGGTACGAATGTATTCCACAACCTGGCAGCGCTCGATCCAAGTGGAGGGCAGTCCGATGTGGGTAACTTCCCCGTTCACCACGGTACAGCCATTAGCGATTCGAACCAAGCCACCACTCACAATGGTGTTCACACTGGCATGCATGATCGGCGCCATGAGGCGGAGCAACGCCTTGCGTTCGACGATCGAGTCCGCATCCACCGTGCAGAAGAAGGGACTTCGGCACATGTTGAGCCCTGCGTTAAGAGCTTCCGCTTTCCCTCCATTCTTCTTCGCCAATACAAGAAGGTTCGGCAGTTCGGGATTGAGAAACATACCCCAGGGCGCTTGTGAAGAAATTCGCTCACGATAGATCAGGTCAACCCGCTGCAGTCGAAATTCCTGAATCAGCCTGACAAGTGTCTCGTCGCTCGACCCGTCATCGACCACGATGATTTCCTTTTCGGGATACTCGAGCTTGAGCAGCGCGTGAATGGTGGTAGTGATGACATCTTGCTCGTTATACGCGGGCACAATCAGAGTGATGGGAGGTGTTGCCGGAGAATCGGCGATGTCGGCGTGGCTGGTATGGGCGGCAAAGCGTGAATGCGACGAGACCGCATAGAGCGAAATGGCCATCAAGAGCGTGTAGATCCCATTGGCCACAATGAAATAGATCAGGATGATCAAATTGGCATAATCGAGCCCCTGGAGCAGGATTCTATGCATCCGCGACCCCGGTGCTCGATGTGTGGCTGCTGCTCCCTAATCGGACGTTGCTGCCCGACTGAATGCGGCCCAGGACCTGGCGCGCCTTGGAACTGAGCTGCCCGGAATCCTGTTGGCTGATGTCGTTTAAGACCGACAAGAATTCATTCGTGGGATTCACGGCCAGAGTGTCCATGAGGGCGATTTGAACCGCAAAAGAATCACTCTGCGTAAGGTGCGCAAGCAACAGAGAAGTCTTCCCCATCGAAGCCATCTTCCGTGCGACATTTTCCGCCAAGAGCCCGTCGTCACCGCCCGCCGCCATTGCGAGAAGCAAATACGGAACGACGCCGCGTCGCTGGAACTCATCGCAGGCCTGTTCAGCTGCGAATCGATCGTTGCAGTCCACGAAGAACTTGAACAGTGCCTGCCGCCCCGCAGTTCCCATTGCCTGGAGAGCTTGTACTGCGGCTTCTCGGACGAGCCAACGTTCATCTGTCAGGCGTTCGACTGCGTCCGGTATAAGCGCCGAATAGTAGTGGTCGGCAGCGGCCCGCAAGCTGTGCAAGCGTACGAACTCGTTGCCGTCTCGCATCAGATGACGCAGCATTTCCGCGGCATTCTGATCACGGAAGTAGCGTGCAATATGGCAACTGCGCGCCCGCACATCCCCGAATTCGTCATATTGGCACTTATCAAGTACGGCACGATACAAGGCTGGCGAAAAATCGTTCTTGGTCAATCGCGCTTTCTGCGCAGCGCGATCGCAGATCTGACGAATTGTGTCTGTGACGAAAAAACGGCAGCGCCGGTTCGGATTGTCGAGGTAAGGCAAGAACGCGTCGACGTCTTCGAGGCGGAAGCAAATGAGCGCGGCCTTGAGCGTGCGCAGCGATACATCGCTGCCCTCCCCAACCGCTTTCCGCAACTCTTCGACGAGTGAAGGAATGGCTTCAGGATTCCGGTTGCGGCCCAAGGCGTCCACCGCGACCCGACGCACTTCGGCGGCGGGATCTTTTAGGGCGGCCATCAGGAACACGTGAGCATACTTTGAGCTAAGCCGGCCCAAATTGTTCACGGCGAGGGCCCTGGATACGGCTTTCAGACGGGTCCGATGGATTGGTCTGAGAGGCTTGAACCACCTCACTTGTTGAACTTTCGGCTCCTTAGCCACAAGAACGGAGAGAAGCCTCCTCGCCCTACGCTTGCCGAAAGCGGCGCGAGCCCAGTCTTCGACCAGGCCGAGCAAGAACATCAACTCGGAAACGCGATCGGAATTCGCAGAATTCGAGGCGGCGAAGAGCATCTCCGCCAGCACTTCGCGCTCCGCGATGGTCTTCGCGTCTCCAAGAGCAGCCGCGGCTTGTTCGTTTCCCAGTTGGCCGAGAGCAAAGGCGTCCACTGGATCGCGATAGCGTTGGCGCGCTGCGTCTTTCTGTACGAAGAAGCGTGCTCGGATTAGGCGGCGGCGTATTAGAAAGAAGAGAAAAAGAACATTAAGACTCGCCACCAGAATTACGAGCCAAAGCACAACTTGTCCAATGTTTTCGAGAAACATTAATTTGCGTTGCCAGATCCCGAGCTAGCAATGAATCAAACCCTGATTTTTGAAGGCTACAACTCGACACTGTTGGAAGGCAGCAAATTATAGCAAAGAATTTTTATAACGCGAGACAATGAGACTGTGGAAACTGTTGAAAGTTTCTCCAAGAATGAGCACATTGGGCGTCTCGAGGAAGCCACCGACAGGACTGTTCGTTAATCCGCGTCCAACTGAGGCAGCGTGGGATGTACGGTAGGGCTTAAAACCGGCCTCAGAAGACATTGAAGATTAACGGCGATCGGAGTCACGGGCTGCTTCCAAGCGGGTGAATCGACTGCGGTAAGAACAGCTATGCTGTGCGCTTGATGATAAATACCGTTTTATCGTCGATCACATCTTCTTCGCCGCTCGCCCGAAAGTGCTCGTCCTGCTTCACCGCATAGTTCAGCAGAGCCGTGCAGATTTCCCTAGCCGACTTTTGATGGTGTTCGCGGAAAACGTTTTCAATTCGTTGGCGCGCTTGTTCGTCGCTGCCGTCGTACACTCCATCCGTGTAAAGAAGGATGATATCTCCAGGGCTCATCAGCGTGATCTCAGCCACATCGGATCTATCGAAATCTTTCTTGCGGAGATTCACCGAATAATACCGTTTTAGATCCGGGTGTTCCGCGGGAAGCTGCAGGCCCAGCGCAAAGAACTGGATCATCCGGCTTTCATCGATATTCATGAATTTGCGGTACTCCGCTGAGAAGACCAGGGGTGGCGGATGCCCAAAATTCGCGAATCGAAAGTGTCCTCCAGGACGCACTTCGCCGTACACCATGGTTGCGATTTCGCGCGAATTTGCTCTCTCCGCTATTCCCAAGGCGTTACGCGCCGTCCTGGATTGAGCAAGCCGCAAATTTAGATTGTCGAGCAGTTCCGGTGTTACTTTTCCATACCGGTCGAGTTCGGTGAGCATCAGGGCATGGAACGTATCGTGCACGGTAGATGCGATTTTCGCTGAAATCAATCCGTGACCCTGAGCGTCCACCACCAGTACGCCGGCCGTCGAGCAGAGCTCACGCAAATCTTCTGCGACACGCAATTGTTCGGAACTCTTCGCGAAACGATAGTCCGTTTCCATCTCGGGGCGGTAACCCGGAGTTCCCTTCAGCCAGTGGACGTGATCGTCAACAGGATTGCGTACGGGAGCACCGGCAGTAAGCGGGTCGAGGTACTCCTTCGAGAGACGTTGTGCCCTTTCAATCCGAGCCTCGATGTCATATCGCTGCTGAAAGTTGATGTACTCGAAAAGGTCGCCGCCAACCGTGCCAGCTGGAATGGAGTTCCCAAACATCTCGATCCCGGGAAGACGGGGAATCGCGCCCTCCACCGGCATCAATCGCTCGCGCAAGTACTCATCAATGCTTGGGACTGTGTATGAACGCATCTACGATTTTTTACCGTTCTGACGACCTGGATTCTAACGAGCCAAGTGGCCGCCATATTCACGGCCCGACTACGACGGATGATATCAGGCTAGCGCGAACCGGCAGCCCTATACAACACTGGCGGGCGTCTTCCGAACCTTCCTGGTTTTTCTGGATAACACGCCAACGTAGACGACCTCGGTTGGTCCGGCTCTCTTTCGAAGACTGAAATCCGACCAATTGTTGCCCGGGGGCCGTAAAAAAGTCGGGCCTCCCTCCAACCCTCTATTCTAGCGATATCCTGTATTGAGATCAGGCACTCGTGCGGATGATCCAAAAGGAACACGAGGGCCGGGAGACCCTTAGCACTCTTGGAGATATCGGCTCTTACGACATAGCGCCAGTCCTTGCGGACGCTTGGTCGACAATTGAAGTACAGGATGTTTTGCAGAATGGCCAGTAATCCCAACTCGGACTTCGAACGGTTTCGAACCGGCGCTGAGAAGTACGCCTCTTATCTACAGACGCCGGAGGGCCGACTCCGGCTCGACCTCGCATTCGCGAACTTGCAGGATTTTCTACCGCCAAGCGGTGCATCGTTGCGCGCCTTGGATCTCGGCTGCGGCACTGGCGCCATGGCGATCCGTTTAGCTGGACTGGGCTTCACTGTAACCGGTCTCGACGCATCGCAGGAAATGCTGGAAATTGCACAACAACAGGCGCGGGAGGCAGGGCATTCAGAAAAGATTGACTTCCTATTGGGCGACATTTCGCAACCGGCCACTCTGCTTCGAGCCGAATCTTTCGATGTGGTTCTCTGTCATAACCTGCTGGAATTCGTCGACGACCCGGCTACGGTGATACGAATGGCGGCACGCGCTTTGCGGGGCCCACTCGGAATGATTTCGATTCTCGTGCGCAATCGACCCGGCGAGGTGCTGAAAGCCGCTCTGCTGAATGGCAATCTGGCCGCCGCCGATCGCAATCTCACGGCTGAGTGGGGTGATGAGTCGTTGTATGGCGGAAAAGTCCGGCTGTTTGAAGCAAAGAAACTGCGCGCAATGGTGGTGGCCGAGCCATTCACAGTCGTCGCAGAACGCGGGGTGCGCGTCATTTCCGATTATCTGGCGCCGACAGTTTCTGGAACCGAAGAATACGCCCAGGTTTTTGAACTCGAACGTAAACTCGGCTGGCGGCCCGACTTTGCAGCGGTGGCACGCTATAGCCATTTCCTCGCGCGACGCTCGGTTGGCCTTGCCGGAGATTCACAATGAACGAGGTCACAATTCGATCGCAAGAATCAACCGACGCCGCATGCAAGACGGATGGCGCCATCGCCATTGGACTCGGGCTCACGAATGAGTGCAACTTGTCGTGCGCCTTCTGTTACCGCGATCCCGCAAGGACGGACCGTCTATCTCTGGATCAGGTGAAGTCAATCATGGAATGCCTCCCAGTGAGTTCCGTAAACCTGGGCACCGGCGAGAACGGCATGCATCCCGACTTCAAACCCATTCTGGCCTACCTGCGCACAAAAAGAGTGAAGCTAACAATTACTTCGAACGGGCACAGCGTTGCCGTCCTTGACGATGACGATCTGCGGGCCTTCCATGACATCGAGTTCTCTCTCGATTATGCGACTGAGGCAGAACAGGATGCACAGCGTGGTCCGGGCAACTGGGCGCTCATCCACCAGCAGGCGGCACGGTGCCGGCGGTTGGGTGTTCCCGTCACCATCATCGCCGTCATGATGAAATCGAATTATCTCCGCCTCGCTGAGGTAGCGATGGTCGCCAAACAATTCGACGCCCCTTTGCGCATCAACGTGTATCAATCCGTTCGATCGGACGTGTACGCGCTTACCTATGAAGAGTACTGGGAGGGATTTCGGAGTCTGTTTGAGATGACCGACGTCATTGCCGTTGGAGAGCCTCTGGTCCGAGCCATCGCTGGGCTTCCACCGCTCGAAGGAGGTTGCGCGGTGAATAGTGTGCGGGTCACTCCCAGGGCAACCACTCAGCCCTGCGTTTACTGGCCGGGAGGGGGTGAGCCACTTTCCGAACTGATTCATGCGGGGCGTGAAATCCTCCGTTCAGTTCCCTTTCAGGAGGCACGAACGCTTCCCCAAGCCTGCGTCCCGTGTGAGTTCCGTGAGTCATGTCACGGCGGATGCGCTGGACGG
Organism: Candidatus Sulfotelmatobacter sp.; assembly: GCA_030151135.1. Next base: position 6,549 of record JASLEQ010000277.1, read on the forward strand.
CGGCGATTGCAGGATTCATTGCTGCAGCCAGACTTTTATTGCCCTATCATTCGGGGGGAGCGCCCCACGATAGAGATCCGCATGGCGCCAAACCGAGATCTCCCCAAACTGAGCAGTTCCTGCACTACGGTCGTAATCGCCCGATGAACAATTCGGGATGCAAGCAACGCGCAAGTCTCACCGTTGCTGACGCTACGGGATCTTCACCCATTTGTCCGAACCAGCGAGCTTGACCGCCAGGTTCGTGATGGAGATGTGCAGCGGCTTACCATCGGCGGTGCCCCGGTGCTCCGTGGAAATAAGAAGAGGGCCAGCTTTCTTGTATCCCGTCCAACCTGCGGTGACGACACCTGGCTTTTTGGGGCCGCCTCGATGATACACAAACTGCACAACGCGATAATCTTTCCCAACAAAAAGTTCCCAGGTATCTCCCGGAGTGAATCCGCCAGCTTCGGCTGGATATTTGACAACTACCTTCTCCGCGGAACCGCTACCTAAAGGAAGCTTTTGCATACCCTCGTCGGTCACTGACGCGCTGGTGTCCCAATATGCGTGCAGGGGAAACAGTAGCCAGTAATTGTCGTTGACGAAAGCGGGCTCAATTTCGTTCTTTATCTGGTCCGACTGGCTGTTGAGTTCCGACTGTTTGTAACTGACCTTAACCGGTTTCCCGTCTTTGTCCTTTCCTTCATAGGAAATGGTTTGAGTTTTCGGTTCCCATTCCCAAGTGTGAGAGACCTTGAAGAGACCGGGGATTTCTCCGTTCCATGTGTAGCGGATCGCGTCCACTTGCCCATACGAATCGAGGCCGTATGCTTTGGCAATCTTTTCGAGAATGGGCGCGCGCTGCTGCGCCCATGAACTGGCAGCAAGAGCCAGCACGGCACAGCAAAGAAGAGCGGTCATCGTGATGCGGCGTGACTTTTTCATGGACATCTCTCGTAATGAATTCAACTGACTGCGGAGTTGGATGATGAACCGAGACCTGAAGATACACGAAATGTCGTTGCGAAATCAGCGCTTAATCCGAAAGCGGTTAGATGACTTGAAATGATGGCGTCGCCATGCGATCAAAACGGCAGCAATCACCAGGCAACCGTATTCCAGCACCATCGCCCAGGCCGGAAGGGCGCCCCACCGATGATTCAGCGTCCGGAGGTGCCATTGTACGTACACCGGAATGATGCTCACGGTCCAAAGGAGAATCAAGACGGTCGACGTTGAAGTCAGAAATGGCAGCAGCCACAACAAATACCAGGGAAATACCACTGGAGCGAAAAGGAGAGTTGCAGCCAAGGGCCACGCAAATTCCGGCGGTGACCATTGTGTCGAGCGCACTCTCTGGCACATGGCTATAACTAATCCGTCAACTATTGCCAGTCCGGCCAGCCACCGCGCAGGTGCTATCTTATTCAGCGCGGCAAAAAGGGGCCCATTGAAACGAAAAGTCTCGACATACGTATTCAGTGAGCCCGTCGGAATTCGGCCATGGCTGAGAAACGGTAGGCACATCACTCCCACCGCGAACAACGCAAAAATAACGTCGCGAACGCGGACCCGCTTCCAGTAGAGAGGTACGAGAACGATCGGCAGGAACTTTACGGCGACCGCTAATGCAAACGCCAACCCTGCAGCCGTGCGCCATCGGCGCACCAGCGCAGCAGCCGACATGACCAGCAATAACGCCCCCACAATATCGATGTGACCGCTTCCCGCGACTTCGACAGCAAGGAGAGGATTTAACGCATACACCAGGATGAGGTGCACCGGTTGCCGGGTACGGTAGAGCAGATCGAATAGTAGTAGAACGATTGCAAAATCACATAGGACGAACGCGCATCTCATCGCAAAAATTGATTCGTGGATGGAGGTCACCGCGCGGAAGAACAGCTGCGCACCCGGTGGATAGGGGCTGGTCAGATCCGGGTTGTTCAGGTCTCGCGTCTCAGCCGTATGCAGTGCTCGAGCTGCAGGGTCGCTGGGAACCACAAGGTATGGATTGTAACCGAGTCTTTGGAGATGGCCATCCCAAACGTATCGGTGGATATCATCGTCGGCTCCGACTGGCTTTCGAAGAAATGCAAGCTGCCCTATCACTGAAAAACCAAGTCCAATGAGAAGAATGTGACCGGGGAGTTTGGGACTGGCGAAAAGCTCCCGAACAGTAAGAAGATATGCGAGGCATGCAAGGGCCAACCCTAACATGAAAACTGGCCCGCCACGATCGCCGAAGTTCCGGGAGCATATCCATAACGTTACGCACAAGCCGGTCAGAA
>JASLEQ010000322.1 GCA_030151135.1 Candidatus Sulfotelmatobacter sp.
AGAGGTTCGACCCTAGGTGGCACGAGAGTCGCTGGTTCGCGTGGGGAATCTAACGAGTAGGACCCAAATTCCAGATGGCGACAACAAAAACTGAACCCAAGCTGCCGCTCGCGCTCGGAAGCGCGAGAAAAACCAAGAACTATGAAGGACTTACGCGCGAACAGCTCATCCAGGCCTATCGCCTGATGTATATGTCCCGGCGGGTTGATGACCGGGAAATCCTGCTCAAACGGCAGCAAAAAATCTTCTTTCAGATGTCCGGTGCCGGCCACGAGGCGGTGGGCGTTGCCGCGGGCCTAGCTCTGAAGGCAGGCTACGACTGGTTTTATCCGTATTATCGCGATCGCGCGCTCTGCCTGGCGCTGGGCGTGGAGCCCTACCAGATGTTCCTGCAGGGGGTGGGGGCGGCCGATGACCCGAGTTCCGGCGGACGCCAGATGCCGTCTCACTGGAGCTATCCCTCGTTGCACATCGTGACACAGTCGTCCCCCACAGGATCTCAAATCCTGCAGGCAGTGGGTTGCGCGGAAGGCGGACGCTATCTTGCGCGCCATCGCAACGCCGAGGAAGTTCCTTCCGGCTCCGGCGATTATCGTGAATTCAAGAACGTCAGCTTTCAAAATGACGAGGTCACCTACGTTTCTCTCGGCGATGGCACGTCAAGTGAGGGCGAGTTTTGGGAGGCGATGAATGCTGCCGCCTTGGGTAAGCTGCCCGTCATCTTCTGCGTAGAAGACAACGGATACGCGATTTCCGTGCCGGTGGAAGTGCAGACCGCTGGCGGAAGCATCTCGCGCCTGGTATCCGGCTTCCCCAACTTTCATTTTGAAGAAGTGGACGGGACCGATCCGATCGCCAGTTATGGAGCGTTCCGCCGCGCGGCCAAATATTGCCGCGACGGGCTCGGGCCGGCGTTTGTGCATGCGCACGTGATTCGTCCGTATTCTCATTCTCTTTCGGATGACGAGCGGCTTTACCGTCCGGATTCGGAGCGCGAGCGTGATGCGCAGCGCGATCCCGTGACGCGCACGCAGATGTATCTTCTCCGCGAGGGCATTCTCGACGATAAGGGACTCAACCAGCTGGAGAAGGAAGTTGAAGCAGAACTGCAGATCGCGGTCGACCGGGCACTGGAAGCATTGCCCCCGGCTCCGGAGTCGGTGACAACATTCCTGTACTCGCCGGACATCGATCCCACGTCATCGGCGTTTGACACGCAGGCTGCAGCCGAAGTCGTCAGCGAAGGCAAAAAGCCGACGACGAAGACCATGGCCGATCTGATCAACGCGACGCTCCGCGACGAGATGAAGCGCGACGAGCGCATCGTGATCTTCGGTGAAGATGTTGCGGATTGCAGCCGCGAAGAATATCTCAAGCAGAAGCTGGTGAAAGGGAAGGGCGGCGTCTTCAAGCTAACCTACGGGCTGCAATGCGAGTTCGGCAACGATCGCGTCTTCAACTCGCCCCTGGCGGAAGCCGCCATTGTCGGTCGCGCGACAGGCATGGCGACCCGCGGACTGAAGCCCGTCGTCGAGATTCAGTTTTTCGACTACATCTGGCCCGCAATGATGCAGATTCGCGATGAACTCGCAACGATCCGTTGGCGCTCGAACAATGGCTACGCTGCTCCGGTGGTGATTCGGGTGGCGATCGGCGGATATCTGACCGGCGGCGCGATCTATCACTCACAGTGCGGCGAGAGCATCTTCACGCACATTCCGGGCTTGCGGGTTGTTTTTCCATCGAACTCGCTCGACGCGGCGGGCTTGCTGCGCACGGCGATTCGATGCGACGACCCGGTACTGTTCCTCGAGCATAAGCGGCTCTACCGTGAGTCCTACGGACGAGCCTCGTATCCCGGTCCGGATTACGCAATTCCGTTCGGCAAGGCGAACATCGTGCATCCGGGAACCGACCTGACGGTCATTACCTACGGAGCGGTCGTGCCGCGAGCGTTGCAAGCTGTGCAAAAGCTCGAACGAGAGCAGGGCGTGAGCATCGAGATCATCGACCTGCGCTCGCTGAATCCGTTCGATTGGGAGACGATCGCAGCTTCGGTCGGAAAGACGAATCGTGCGCTGGTCGCTTACGAAGACACGCTTAGCTGGGGATACGGCGCGGAGATCGCAGCCCGCATCGCAGACCAGTTATTCGACGAACTTGATGCGCCGGTGCGACGCGTGGCGGCGAAAGATACGTTTGTCGCGTACCAGCCGATCCTGGAAGACGCCATTTTGCCGCAGCCCAATGATCTGTATCTGGCGATGAAGGAATTGCTAGAGTACTAAGAGACACAGTAGCCGGAAAAGCTGTGGCCACGGATTCGCACCAATTTTCACGGAAACATTTGTGACGATCGGTGAGAATCCGTGGCCTTTTCATTACTTCGCTGTTGATGGCTGCGAATGCGATGAGACCACAGCGATCTTCTGGCGCATCTCCTTGGCGTGGTTCAACATGTCAGCGTGCCGCGCATAGTCGATTCGTTTCTCCTTCGGTGCTCCGTACAGTTCGGGATGCAGGTAGTAACCGCGTTCGCGAGCGTCTTTATCTTTCTCAACCGGAATGCGGTGCGCGTTTGCCCATTTATCCTGGCGAATGCCGGTGATCTGCCACGAAACTTTCATTCCCGAGTGTCCACCCCCGATTTTGAATTGGTTGTTGGCAAGTTCTTCCGCGACATACACAGGGGCGAACCCTCCGATACAGGTGAGTTGGTAACGGAAGTCGCGGTTGAGGACGCCAAACCACTCGGGCATTTGGATGACCGCTTCGCCATTGGCGTCGAGCGTCGCGACACCGTCATAGATATTCTTCATGTCGGGCGACTCGACAAACGAGTGATACAGATATTTGTTTGCGGGGTCGAGGGGATGATCAATCTGGAACGAGCCGCCTCCTTTCGATAAATTGCCGCTCACGAATACGTCTCCGACGAAAAAGCCGGCATAGGAATTCGTGTTGTCGCCGATACCATAAACGCCGAAACTGTTCGAGGTGATGTCTTCGCCGTAGAGCCCGGCTCCGCCCAGACCAAATACCCCCACGTTATTTCCTTGGCCATAAACGCCATAGCCGAGACTGGAATCGTTGAGGCCAGCGACACCTGAGCCACTATCTCCGTGCGAAACGCCGTGAACTCCATCCGGGCCGGCGTTGTTCCAGAAGCCGGTGCCGTCGGCCTCGCCCCACACTCCCTGGCCGCTGGTGCCGGTCGCGACACTGAGGGTGCCCTCTCCTCCGGCCGAATTGAAGCTGAAGAGTTCTTGTGCGTTGATCGTCGATACCGTAATCGAGTTTGCGTTGAAGTTTCCGCCAGAGTCGCGCTTCACGATCGCATTCACGGTATTGTTCGGAGTTGGTGCGACCTTCCACGCCAAGCCGAGGGTGCCGCTGGTGGTCACGGGGGATCCGCTGACGGTGAAGTCAGAGGTTGGAGCGCTGAGACCAACGCTCGTCACGGAGCCAGTTCCCGGAAATTTCTGCCCCGGCGCGAAGGTAAACTGCCCATTACTCGCTAGCTTCAATCCAGTCTCTGCAGGCAGGTTCGGATCAGTGCCATAAAGCAGGTTCAAGGTTGCACCCGGGCTCGTCGTGTTATTTCCCACCGGTTCAGCTTGCCATTGAAAATGGTTGAGCGTGTAGGTGCCGGTTCCACTATTCCAGGCCGAGGATTCGAGATTCAACGCATTCGAGTTGAAGCCTTTGGACGTATTGGCAAACTGTACGGTCGCGAGCTCAAACAAACCGCGGACCAGCTCTGAGCCCTTGACGTCCAACGTGAAAAGAGGGTTGGAGATGTTGATCCCGATTTTGGCGCTGCTGCCGCTTCCGGTCTGGGTGATGATCGAGTTGCTGATGTCACTGCTGGAATCCCACAGCGGGAACGTACCAGTTGTGCCTCCAGCGGTTGTGACGGGAGTGCTACCCACTGGATTGTGCGCCGAATCAGACGACGCTAGCGACGAACTCGCTGCAATTCCAGGCGCGGGTTCAGTTGACGCGCCCATTGGTGCGGCCAGCACGAACGCCGAAGCAGGTAGTCCACCGAGCGTCTGTGCATCTGCCGCTTTCAAAGCGTAAGGCACGCTCAGCAGTAAAATTCGCGACTGCTCTTCACCCCCATTGACCCGCACGCCCAGCCAGCGAGCTTCACCCGACGTAAACACATCGAGCGGAAGTCCTTCGGGCAATGTGGCTCCGAGTTGGACGGTGTAGTTCCCTTTTGAGTCTGCAGTAATATTCTGCGTCTCGAACCACAGTGGTGAGCCACCGGACTGATCCTTGTAAACGGAGAACGTAATTCCTGCGATCCCGGTCACAGGCTTCCCGGTCCCGTCCAAGGCGCGGCCGGAGAAATTAATCAAGGTAGGAACAACGCTAGAGTTGTTGATGGTTTGCGACTGTGATTGAGCAAACACGGCTTCAACGCACAGCAGGCAAATTATTGTCGACACAGCTACCTTCCGCATAGGGTCTCCAGTTCAATCGACGTTTCGAGTGAGGTCCACAGTCGAATAGTGACGGGAAGCGCAGATCCGTTTCAGCGGCCGACCCGAGTCAGACAGGGACAGACTCGGCCTTTGCCGAAGTTTCCATTGCAAGTCGTTTGCGCCGAGCAACGCGGGTTCTTCCCCTTAATAGAAAAAGCGGAAAGCGACGACGTTTTACGACACACTCTGCAAAGAAATTCCAAGAGGTTTCATCGCGCGGTCACACAATGTCATACGGCGTTGTCGGGGTTAAGGGGAGTTCGTGGCAGAATGACCAGCGGCAAGTGCTAAGCGGAACTCCGAATCGCGATAGTGACGAGGGCTTGCAGGGGCGCCGGAAGAGTTGTTTCAGAACGAAAAGGTGCTCAGCCACGGATTTGCACAGGCCTCACGCGTAAGCGGTCAAAGATCTATCCGCGTAAATCCGTAAAATCCGTGGCCAGTTTCTTCTTATGAGACTGCCTGAGGAACGGGAGCCTCTTTTGACAAGGCAGCTTGCACCTTGCCGACGCTGCCAAACAGGAAGCGATAGACTCCGCCGCCTAGGGCGCCGCCTATTAGCGGAGCAACCCAGAACATCCATAACTCTTGTAGCGCCCATCCGCCCGCGAAGATCGCCGGTCCGGTGCTACGTGCCGGATTGACCGACGTGTTTGTGATTGGAATACTGATCAGGTGGATCAGCGTGAGGCAGAGGCCGATTGCGATTGGAGCAAATCCCTTCGGTGCGCGATCGTCGGTGGATCCCATGATCACGATCAGGAAAAATGCCGTGAGCACCACTTCGGCCACAAAGCCTGAGAGCATGGAGTATCCGCCTGGAGAGTTCACGCCATAGCCATTCGAAGCGAAACCGTTCCTCAGATCGAATCCGGCGGTGCCGATCGCGATGTAGTAAAGAACGCCAGCCCCGGCAATCGCTCCAAGCACCTGTGCAATGACATATCCGAGTAAATCAGAAGCAGGGAAGCGTTTGCCAACAACCAGGCCCAGGCTGATCGCCGGATTCAGGTGGCAGCCGGAGATGTGCCCGATGCCGTATGCCATGGTCAGTACCGTGAGTCCGAAGGCGAAGGCGACTCCAACGAAGCCGATACCAACTGCGGGAAATGCCGCGGCAATGACTGCTGCACCGCATCCGCCGAACACCAGCCAAAATGTTCCAAAGAATTCCGCTGCTAAACGCTTGCTTATAGGCATAGGAACCTCCGCGTGATTTCGGTTTGATGGAAAGTGATTTTTTGTAGGTGTCTTTCCGAGAGAGCCAAAGCGTAGCACAGGACGCCGGTTGTTGGCACTGACATTTGTGTCCATCTGTGAGCAGTGAATTAGAACGATCACCCAAAGCGGAGGGGGGCGCACATTGGGGGCAGGCTGCTTATTGCTAACTGTCCCTGCCAGTTACGATCGCTTTTCCCGCAACGCAATCCGCATTGCCCGTTCTGAAAGCGAGTGCTAGCCTCAAAACCGGTGGCCTCCATCTCCAATTCGCTGAAATCAGGGGTATCTCTTCCGGGTCGCATCGCCCAATGGCTGCAGTCCTCATCGGCCGAGGTGTGGATCAAATTCCTGCTGGCGCTGGTCGGTCTCGGGCTGGCGTTTGCCGCGGCATTGTTTTCGACAATTTCGCGCGATGCGGGGAACTTGTGGGCGACCGTCGTCCTGGCATCCATGTCGCTGGTAATAGCAACCCTGGTGGGATTGGTCACCGTGCCGTATCTGGCGCGCCGGGCCGCGATGGAACGCTTGCGCGAATCGTTTGACTACGATGTTACTCGCGCGGGCATTGTCTATGTACTGGTCACGCTGGTGATTGGGATTGCGGCTCTGAACACGGGCAACAATCTACTCTACATTGTGGTCGCGGCCATGCTGGCCGCCATTGTGGTTTCCGGATTTGTGTCGGCCTGGGTGCTGCGTTACGTGGAACTCGACATGCGCCTGCCCGAGCATGTTTTTGCGGGACGTCCCGTGCTGGGACGTGTCGTGGTACGAAATCCCCGACGCATGTTTCCGTCGTTCTCGCTTCGCGTGGTTTCCACGCGCAGGAAGCGAATTAAGCCGTCAAGGCAGTGGAAATGGGAGGCGACCACCTTCGCATTTCCTTTCAACCGTCCCGGCAGCGAGCAATGGCTCAAGCTGCCTGATCGTCGATTAAAGCGCGTCACGGTGCTTCCACCCGTACCGGGCATATTTCAGGGGATGGTGTACTTTCCATTTTTGCCTGCGCAAAGCGAAGCCGTGGCCGATATGGAATTGAGGTTCGATCATCGCGGGGTTTACAAGGAAAACAGTTTCGGATTAGCAACACGCTTTCCTTTTGCGTTTTTCACCAAGACGCGCCATGTCTCGCTCACGCGGGAGATTCTTGTATATCCACGGATCGAGGGGACGGACGAAGCTTTTCAGGTGTTGCCGCTGGTGCGTGGCGAGTGGGAGAGCTTTGTGCGCGGTCGCGGCTCCGACCTTTACCGGATTCGCGAATACATGCCGGAGGATTCAGCGCGGCACGTCGATTGGAAAGCGACAGCCAAGTCCGGATCACTCAAAGTGCGCGAGTTCGCCCGCGAAGACGAGAGAAAGCTCTGCATTGCCTTCGACAATCCGGATTCCGGAATTCTTTCGGAAGAAGCGTATGAGAAGGCCGTCGAACTCGCGGCTTCATTGGCATGGCATTTTTCCAACGAAACAGCCGAAGTGAGCTACATGGTTCCAGGACGAGGGCGCAGCCGCGATCTGCATGAATTCCTGGCATGGCTGGCCCTGGTCCAACCAGTTGGAGTGTCGACGCAAGTTGGCATAAGAGAAGGGGAAGAGAAGAGTGCGGGCGACGTCTTATCGGGCCTGCATGGTTCGTCGGACGAATACAACATCGTAATCACGTCGCGCCAGCGCGGCACAATCTCTACTGCTCTCTGGAATTCTTCTTATTTCATCTTCGTCGGGCAGAACGCCTAAAACCACTTTTGCGCGAAGTTTCCAACCAATCCAAGGAATTGGTTCC
>JASLEQ010000442.1 GCA_030151135.1 Candidatus Sulfotelmatobacter sp.
AGGGTCTATTCCTTGCTCTCGCCTGAAGAGCAAGATCGAACGGAAGGTGACGCGTTATGGACTCGGAACCCGGACGCCTGCTGCCAACTTCGGAAGGTCGAGCCGCTCCGTCGGAAGCTGGGCGAGTTGGATGCCTGGATCACCAGCATTCGCCACGATCAGACATCAGTCCGTGCGAGTGCGCGCCGCATTGAATGGGATGCGAAGTTCGGATTAGTGAAGGTGAATCCCATCGGTGATTGGAGTTCCAAGCAGGTCTGGCGCTACATCCATGATCATGACGTCCCCTATAACGAACTTCACGATCAGGATTTCCCCAGCATTGGATGCACCCATTGCACCCGAGCCGTTCGTCCCGGTGAGGATCCTCGTGCCGGACGCTGGCCGGGATTCGCCAAAACCGAGTGCGGACTGCACATGATTGAGCCCGCGCCTGTAGCGATCGAAAGTTCGACTCCCGAACCGTCGGAGTGCGGACTTTAACATCCACTACCCCGCCTGGCAAAAGGCGCTCGAAATCCCTCCCCAATCGGGCGCCCCATCTGCATGGGAGAAAAACGCTCGATGCAGGCGCTGCACCGATTCTTGCGCTTTCGATTCTTCAACAAGAAACGAAATCGTCCGGTCCGACGCGCCTTGACACAAAACCCGTACGTCGAGATCCGAAACTGCCGCAAAAGCACGGCTCGCCACCTCCGGCTCCCGCCGGATCTTTTCTCCGACCAGGCAGATCAGTGCGCGACGCGTCTCCCATTTCACCTCCGCAACATCGCGCAGCTTTGCGGCGATTTCTGGCAATGCCGCAGCCGATCCCACAAGCAGATAGATGTGTCCGAGTGATGCCGCCATGACGTCCACAGCGCACGACTGCTGATCAAATGCTGCAAAGACTTGACCCAACAGCACGGAATCGATGCCGCGTCTTGACGACACTTCTACCGCTGCTACGTTTCGCTTCGCGGTGATGGCGCTGACTCTCTTCAGGCTTGATGCCCGTGCGATAATCTCCGTGCCTTCTCCGTTCGGCCGCTGTGAATTCAGCACGTATACAGGTATGTTCTCCCGCATCGCGGGAGCCATGGTCGCTGGATGTAGCACTTTTGCCCCGTAGTGTGCGAGTTCCGCCGCCTCTTCGAAACTCATCTTCCGAATCACCCGAGCATCCGGGCACAGCTTCGGATCAGCCGTCATCACACCGTCAACGTCCGTCCATATCTCAACTCGCCCGGCGCCAAGAGCAGCGCCAAGAATCGAAGCGCTGAAATCGGAGCCACCTCGCCCCAGGGTCGTTCCTTCCCCGTCAATGGTCGCTGCGATGAATCCGCCGACAACAGGAATCATGTTTCTCTCGAGCACAGGCCCAACCACCTCACAGCTTCGCTGGTTCGTGAGATCCCAGATCGGGCTCGCCTGGCCATGTTTATCGTCGGTGACAATGCAGTTCTGGGCATCAAGATGCACGGCATTCAGCCCAGCCTCGCGAAGCGCTTCACACACCAGAACGCTCGAGAATCGCTCGCCGAAGCCTAGCAGCCGATCCTGCGCCTTAGGGTCCAGTTCTCGAGAACATTCAAGCGCCTGCACCAGCGACTCCAATTCCCGGAATTCCTCGCGCAATCTTCCGTCGAGCTTTCCGTAATCGGGACCGCCGACCAGCAAATCTGCGAGCGCCTCGTGACGAACATAAATGCTACGGACGATCTCTAAAGCCGCTCCAAGCCGGCCACTGGCTGCCGCTTGACCCGCCTCTAGCAATTGATCGGTGACTCTGGCCAGCGCGCTCACGACAACGATCGGCCGGACCGCTGACCGGCTTCTCACAATCTCGATGAGTCGTTGAATCGCGGGTGCGTCCTGGACGGAAGTCCCGCCAAACTTCATCACTACGACTTCATCATCCCGCTCGAACCTGCTTTGCCGCGGTAATGCGCTCATATCGTCAAGCTCCATTCCGAATTTGCGACCAAAACAAAAACCCCCCCGCCAGATCGCTTCTGGCGGGGGGCTCGGGTGATTTCTTTATGAGTGCTCTACTTCATCCCTTACCATCCTCCAGAAGACACGTAATTCGTGTCGACATGCCTGTGCCTGTCGATGTAATTCGCTTCGCCTTCTGGGTGGAGACAGTCATGAAGATATTTGCAGCCTGAGCATACCTCGGTTCCCAGGCGAGGCCAAATTCAAAATTCCGATGCCTCGTATCCGGATTTCGGAGGCCGCTCACGCCTCAGCCTTCTTCATTTGGGCGGCGAACTGCCGGAGTAGACCTACAAAAGCTGTGGATGCCACTGAGAGAGTCCGATCTCTCCGGTACGCCAGCCCCAGCTCCCGGTACAATTCCGCGTCTTCCAGGTCAATCAGCTTGACCCTGCCGGCATCGACTTCATCCCGCGCAAATGACACGCTGATCAGCGACACTCCGAGATCCGCCGCGACAAAGCTCTTGATCATGCCGATGCTGGGTAGTTCCATTCGTACCTGCAGTTGTGCCGCATATGGCCGGAAAAGCTTATCCAATAACCTTCGGGTATGTCCGGTCTTCGGCAACAAGAGCGGATGTTTCGCAATCTCGCTGACCGGCACAACCTTGTGCTTCGCCAGAGGATTCTTCGGACTCACCATCAACATCAATTTATCTCGAAAAATCGGCTGAATCTTCAGGCTGGGCGACTGTATGGGTAGCGTAAGAATGCCCACCTCCACCATGCCGTTCTCCAGCTTTTCGACGATTTTGTAGCTGAAATTTCGATAGATGCTGATCTGCACCGGCGGATAGCGCCGGCAATACTCCGCAAAGACCTCGGGCAAAACATACAAACACGTTGCTTCATTTGCCCCAACGCGCAAAGTCCCACGCGGCGTTCCGCTATGATCGGCGACTGCGGTCAGAGATTCCTCCCGCAGCGCTTTCAGCCTTTCCGCGTATTCGTAGAAAATCTGTCCCGCCGGAGTCAGTTTCACCGTCTTGCCCGACCGGTCCAATAGCCGGTCTCCGTATTCCTGCTCCAACTGCCGTATCTGCGCGCTGACGGCGGACTGCGATCGGAACACCTTTTCGCCCGCCCGCGAAAAGCTCCCTTGCCGCGCCACTTCCAAAAAAGTAATCAGCTGATCGAAGTCCATAGATTGAGCGAGATTATAGCCTGCAAATGCCAAATTCCGATGAACTTCCACTCCAAGCGACGAACTGGCGCTCCCCCTGATTTTTTTATGACTCCCATTCAAATTCTGCATTGTACTTTGCCTGTCATAAGGCGCTATTAAAGATAGGTTCAGGTGTTCCCCTTCTCCGAGCCGGAGTGTGCCACTCCCGATGCGGCCAGCGGGCACACTCAGCAGCTTTGGCTCAATCGAAAGACATTTTCCGGACGGAGTCCACGATGACGCCTCTCAATCCGAAGAACGGCTTGCCTCCACCACAGGGCCTCTACAACCCTGCGCACGAGCACGACGCCTGCGGAATCGGATTCGTCGCGAGCATCAGCGGACAGAAGAGCCACGACATCATCCGCAAGGGCATTCAGGTTCTTCTGAACCTAGCCCATCGTGGAGCCTGCGGTTGCGATCCGGAAACGGGCGACGGCGCCGGAATTCTGATCCAGATTCCCCACAAGTTCTTCGCTCGCGAATGCGAGAAGCTCGGCTTCAAGTTGCCTGCGCCTGGTCAGTATGCCGTCGGCATGACATTCCTGCCGGTAGAAAAGCACCCCCGCCTTCAGTCCGAGGGAC
>JASLEQ010000444.1 GCA_030151135.1 Candidatus Sulfotelmatobacter sp.
AACCGGAATCTGAATGCGCTCTATCAGAAACTGGTAAACCAGGGAACCTTAACCAACCCGCGGTATGACAACAACCGCTTTGGCGGCTTGATCGGCGGACCGATCGTCAAGAACAAGTTGTTTTACTTCGTGAACTTCGAATACAACCCGATCGGAGAGGCCGCGTCACCCAGTTCAGCCGCACTGGCCCCGACGGCTGCGGGTTGGAGTCAGATCCTGGCAATCCCGGGAGTTTCAGCGAGCAACGCGAACGGCTTCGCCAAGTTTGCCACGGCGCCTGCCGGGAACGGTCAGACGGTGACGGTAAACGATTACGTCTCGACCCCAGGAACGCCGATCGCGCACAACATCCCCATCGGAGTGGTTCCGATCGTAGCTCCGGCTTTCACGAACAACCGGGCCTTAGTCAGTTCCATGGACTGGGATGTAAGCGACAAAGATCAGGTCCGCGGCCGTTACATCTACAACGAAATTAAGTCGATAGACACATCCGCTGAGCTGCCTGCTTTTTACACGCCATATATCCAGCCTTATCACCTGGTAACGCTGGCCGAATTTCATTCGTTTACTCCGAACATTGGCAACGAGTTCCGCGTGGGATTCAACCGCACGGCGCAGAACTATACGGTGCCAGCCGGCGCCCTGGGGAAGTTCCAGAATCTGGATGCCTTTCCGAACTTAACGATTGACGAACTCGGCAGCATCAACGTGGGGCCTGACCCCAACGCCCCGCAGTACACAATCGAGAACACATACCAACTCGAAGATAACTTCTCGTGGGTGATCAAGAACCACAACCTGAAGATCGGTGCGGATCTGCGAAAGCAAATCGATCCCCAAAAGTTCATCCAACGCGCTCGCGGCGATTACGAATGGTCCACGCTCGATGGATTCGTAAACGACTTTGGGCCGAACTCGACCAACGCGGCCGGTTTTGCGCAGCGTAGCTTTGGATCGGCAGGATACTCGGGCGATGACCAGATGTATGGCTGGTATGTGAATGACGTCTGGAAAGTCACCCGCAATCTCAGCTTGAACCTGGGCGTGCGGTACGAGTATCTGACCGTTCCCTACGGATGGAAGCAACAAAGCTTGAACGCGATCTCCGACGTGCCCGGGTTGATCACATTCGGCGTGCCCCAGGCTCCGAAGAACGATTTCATGCCGCGCATCGGCTTCGCGTATTCGCCTGGCAACAGCGGCAATACGTCGATTCGTGGCGGCTTCAGCATGGGCTACGACGTTCTGTATGACAACATCGGAACTTTGTCGCGGCCGCCGCAGATTGGATCCACCGTAAACTGCCCCGATACACAAGGCATTTGCCACTCCACGGGCTTCTTAGCCAATGGAGGCATTCCGCCGGAGCAGTCGAGCGGCATCACGATTTTGAGCCAGGCGGATGCGCGAAACGCGACCTCTTCCTGGTTGCCAAATAAGGTGCAATACCCCTACGCCGAGTCATGGAATTTGGGGGTACAGCATGTGTTCAAGCAATACACCGCTGAGGTTCGCTACGTGGGATCCCGCGGCGTTCACCTTCCGGTTCAGGACATCCTGAATTACTACACGTATGTAACTCCGACGAACTCTCTGCCGACGTATCTGACGGCGCCGTCGCAGGCGTCCCTCGACGCGCTGCCGATCACGCTCGATGGTCCGGGTGGATTGTTCGATCAGAGCTACAATTGCGTGACAACTTGCTTTGTCGGCGCAAAGTGGCTGAACGCAGGATTCGACTCTGGCAATCCGATTACCTCGTTCGGGCCATGGGGCGCATCCACTTACCACGGTTTGCAGACACAGGTGCAGCGCAGTTTGAGCAACGGACTGCAATTCCTGGCGGCGTGGACATGGAGTCATACGATCGACAACAGCACGGCGGATTTCCACTCGACGGACATCACGCCGAGACGTCCGCAAGACTTCCAGAACATCAGTGCGGACCGGGCGAATTCCTTGCTCGATCACGCACACCGCATCACGATGCAGGTCAGCTACGACGTGCCGTGGTTCGCTCACGACTCAAGCTGGGTCAAGAAAAACATTCTCGGCAACTACGAGTTCGTGCCCGTCTACACTTGGGAATCGGGCCAGTGGGGAACGGTGCAGAGTGCGGTAGACGCGAACTTAAACGGAGACGCAGCGCCCGATCGGGCGATTTTCAACCCGAAAGGCATCAAGGGAACCGGAAGCGACGTAACTGCGTTGACCAATAGCGCCGGATACACAGTCGCGTATGTGGCGAATAACCCAAATGCGGAATTCATTACAGCAGGCAACGGCGCGTATGCAACAACGGGCCGTAGCAACCTGCAGACTCCGCCCATCAATAACTTCGACATCACAGCTGCTAAGCACCTGAGATTCGGCGAGCGCTACCGCCTGGATTTCCTGGCGCAGGCATTCAACGTACTCAACCACCCACAGTTTGTTACCGGGTATCTGAACGATATTGGCAGCCTCGGAGTGACGGGCCCGTCGAGGGACAACTTTATTCCCTCGTCGAGTACGTTTAATCAACCACGGTTGAATTTCTCAAGCAGCCCGCGCACCATGCAGCTGGCGTTGAAGTTCAGCTTCTAGGCTGACCGCTAAACAATAATTGGGAGGCTCGCGAGAGCCTCCCTTTTTTTCATGGCGCCAGTTCCCTGAAGACAGCCTGTATCCCGCTAACCAGACCTACGTCTCGGGCAGCACCCATCCGGCTTGGGAGCGCGTCAGAATGAAAGGTGCGCAAGACCAGCTAACCTCTGACGAGGTTTGACCGTGTACGCCAGAGACCTTAAACTTGGATATACTCCGCCTATTTGCTGAGATTTGCCTTCCCGGGTTCGGGTGCGGGAAGGCCATCGCGCGGGAGGGATTCCTGAGTCGTTCTCTGGGTTTTGGACTTCGAACGTTTGCAGTCGCCGCTCTGCTGGGACTAGCCTCTTCTTTCTGCGCAGCCCAGAACAGCAATCCCATTACACTGGATACGAGCGAGACGCTGTTTGCGGTGCTGACCGCAATGAACGCTTGCGGCTATGACGCCGATCTGAATACGTCCGACGCCCAGCGGCTGAACATCAGGGCCGAAGTCACAAGAAACCTTCGGGATTCTGAAGACGGTCTCGCCGCGCTGACATCGATGTGCGACTGGTACGTGCAGCACAAGGGCCGGGATGCACAGCATGATCTCTCGCAGTTCGTCTCGCTGGCTTTGTATCTGCAAGGGCCGCCACAATTTCTGCCGCGAGGAAAAGAAGACGAGATGCCTCCAGATGCCGCGCCGCTCGCGGGATTTGGGACTCTCCTCGAAAAGTTCTACGACAGGGCCAACTTGCACGGAATCTGGGAGGCGCATCGTGCCAACTATGCTTCGCTGGTCGCCCGCTATCACGACCCGCTCGCCAAGATGGTGTTCGATACCGACATTTACCTGAAGCTGCAATCGGGCGGCTATCTGGGACGGACGTTCACGATCCTGCTGGATTTTATGGGCGATCCGAATGAAGCGAACGCCCGGAATTATGGAGCGGACTACTACGTCGTGGTATTCCCGTCTCCAGATCCGAACTCGAGCCAGCCCTTAAAGATGGAACAGATCCGGCACACATATCTGCATTATTTGCTGGATCCAATGGCGGAAAAACATTTTTCCCACGTGAAGCGCTTGGAACCGCTCCTGCAATCGGTAAAGCGTGCGCCGCTGGAAGAGAGTTTCAAGACAGACATTTCACTGCTGGTGACCGAATGCCTGGTACGGGCGGTTGAAATCCGGACGATGGGCACGAAGCAAACCGCCGAGGCGATGCGGGTGCAAGCCGCAGACGATGCAGTGAGACAGGGATATATCCTGACCAGGTACTTTTACAACTCCTTACTCGGATTTGAGAAAGATCCCGCCGGGCTGCGGTCCGCGTACTCGGACATTCTGGATGCGATCGACGTGAACCAGCAGCGGAGGGCGGCGAGCGAGATCCAGTTTGCGCAGAATTCCTCCCCGGAATTGGTCCAATTGTCGAGGCTCGAAGATCGCAGGATGCTGGTGACAGCGGAACAGCGGCTGGCGGCGGGGGACCCAAAGGGGGCGCAGGAACTGGCGCAGCAGGCTCTAGATAAGAAAGTTGGCGATGAAGGGCGCGCGCTATTTATCCTGGCACAAGTTGCTGTAGCAACAAGGAACCGTGACAGCGCGGCAGAAAATTTTCAGAAGGCGATCCAGTCGACCAAAGATCCGAAAGTCCTGGCATGGTCGCACGTTTACCTCGGTCGAATTCTGGATATGAAGGAAGATCGCGAGGGGGCGATGAACGAATATCGCGCGGCGCTCACGGTGGCAACGAATCTGCCGGAAGTAAAGGCAGCGGCGGAAAAGGGCTTGCAGCAGGCGTATGAACCGCCCGCAAAGCCGCAGCAGTAACGAGTCCCGAGTCGCGAGTCCTCAGTCCTGAGAAACCCAGCCGGCGGGTTTATTCAGAGCCCGGCTGCTGTAGAATGCTGCGTTATCGAGTTCACGTGAAATGATGAGATTTGTTGGTCGAGGAGAACGCATGAAGCGTATAGCGATCGTCGCGGTAGTGTTGGCAGTCTGTTTGTCGGCTTTTGGTCAGGACAAGAGCAAGCAGCAGAGCACACCAGCAACACAGACGCCGGCGCAGGGCGCGGCGGGACAGGCGGCGACTCCGCCGGGAAAACGACAACCTCAGGCAAAAACTCAGCCGGAATTCGACGCTTACAAGGCGGCGATGGCGCTGACGGATGCGGCCGCACAGGAGAAGGCGGCCGATGATTTCGCCGCTAAGTTTCCCGACAGCGAGTTGCGCGTGGTGATTTACAAGGCAGCCATGCAGAAGTATGGGGCCGTCGGAAACTCAGACAAGATGCTAGAGATAGGCCAGAAGGCTCTAGCGCTTGATGGGGACGATCCCGAGGCACTGGTTACAGTCTCGCAGGTCTTGGCTGAGCGGACAAAGGATACGGCGTTGGACAAAGATGAGCGGCTGGCCGAGGCGAAGAAAGATGCCGAGCGAGCGCTGGTCACGGTTGACACAGATGTGCCGACCGCGGGATATCCGCCGGAACGAATTGATATGTTTAAGCGGTTTGTGCGATCCGAAGCATATGCCATCTTAGGCACGCTGGCATCGAATGCCGAGAACTATCCGGAGGCCGAGACCGATCTAAAAAAGTCGATCGATGCTTTCCCAGAGCAACTCGATGCGGTTGCGATTTTGCGTCTGGCGATCGCGCTGGACAAGCAAAACAAGACGGCGGACGCGCTGAAGTATGCGAATCAGGCGGTGGACCTGACGAAGGATCATGCGGACAGTCCGGCTGGTAAGGCGGCGCGAGCGGAACAGGATCGGCTGACTAAGTTGAGCAGCGGCACGGCGCCCGGGCAGCCAGCCACACCCGCGAAAAACTGAATCGCGGTGACACTAAAGAAGTAAGTCGCGCGAAAAAGGCGAGCTTTACCCGCTCGACAGCCGCAAGTGGCCGTCGACAGATAGGTATCTCGCTTTCCCGCAGGTGTTCGGCCTCCGACCTTGCCTGTTCTCCCTACTGACATGAAAGAACGAGAAATTACGGCGCTGGAAGAAGGGCTCGGATATCACTTCCGGCGCAGAGCGGTAATCGAACAAGCCGTCACCCACAGCTCGCAGGCGCGCGAGATGGAGGCTCAGCAGGCCGGTGAGAGCAAGTACAAGGTTCGGGACAACGAGCAACTTGAGTTTCTGGGCGATGCCGTCCTGGCTCTGGTCACCAGCGAGGAACTGTTCCAGCGCTTTCCTCAATTCCGGGAGGGAGAACTTTCGAAGCTGAGAGCGCATCTGGTCAGCGAGCGGCATCTGATCCAGGTGGCCCAACAACTCGAACTGGGGCACTATTTGAGGTTGGGACGCGGCGAGGAAAAGAGTGGCGGGCGCGGAAAGACCGCCCTGCTTGTCGACGCGCTGGAAGCGATACTGGCGGCAATTTACCTGGATGGCGGCTTGGAAGTCGCGCGGGAGTTCGTGCTGCGGAATGTGATTGCTCCCGAGTTGGAGCGGATGGAACGAGGTGGAGGCACCCTGCCCATCACAGATTTCAAGTCAGCCCTACAGGAGGCTGTGCAAAGCCTCGGCCTGCCCCAGCCGCTTTACGCTCTGGTGGATGAAGCCGGCCCAGAGCACAGCAAGACCTTCACGGTTGAGGCACGCTTGAACTCACGGGACAACCGGCCTCCGGAATTTGTAGGACGGGCGAAAGGCTCGACAAAGAAGACGGCCGAACAGGATGCGGCCCGTCAACTTCTTACGTATTTGGCGTCCCGCCCGAAGGCCTCCGAGACGAAGTCTGCAGGTTCCTTGCCGACGGTGGATAATAAGTAGTGTCGATGGATTTGCCAAACCAGCCCACCGTCTCCCCGGCAGAGACTGTTACTCCGCAAGGCGATGTTCCGCCCGCGACGGATACGGTTCCAGCATTCGATGAGCAGAGGTTCAGGCCAGTTGATCCTTCCACGGGCGCGACTGCGCCGGTCGCGAACAGTGTGCCTCGTGGCAGGGTTGCTGCAAATATCGGCGCGGACCTGGTTAGCTCCATACAGTCACTGGTAGGCACGATCGTGATTGCGATTTTTGTGATCACCTTCATCGTGCAGGCATTTCAGATTCCGTCGGAATCGATGGAGAACACCCTGCTGGTGGGAGATTACCTGCTCGTCAACAAGCTGTGCTATGGCGGCCAAGGCCTGGGCGATCACATTATGCCGTACCAGAAGATTCAGCGAGAAGACATCATCGTGTTCCACTACCCGGTGGATCCGACGCAGCATTTTGTGAAGCGCGTGATTGGTGTCCCCGGCGACCGGTTGAAGCTGGTCAACAAAAAGGTGTACGTCAACGGCAAACCGCTGGATGAACCGTATGTGCATTTCATCGAGCCGCCGAATAATGTGTTTCGCGACGACTTCCCTCGCGTGGATATTCCAGCCTACGGCCTTGAGGGCAAATGGTGGCTGCAGATGAGGAAACTGGTGGAGGATGGCGAACTGATTGTGCCCGACGGAAATTACTTCGTGATGGGAGACAATCGGGACGACAGCCAGGACAGCCGTTATTGGGGATTTGTACCCAGGGAAAACATTATCGGGCGTCCTCTCATCATTTATTGGTCGGTGCAAGAGGGAGATGCGCCTGCAACGTCCACGCTGGCAGGGCGACTCCAACATCTGGCGTACGCGATGACCCACATGTTCAGCAATACGCGATGGAACAGGACCTTGCGGCTGGTACACTAAATGCGCTGCAAACCTTAAGGGCTGAACCCTGATCTCTGCGGCTTTTGAGGGCGCGACTGTTACGTCATGTCCGGGGTGGTAACTCTGATTTGTCAAAGGTGTTAAGGCGAGAAAGTGGCGAAAAAGGAAGCGGTTTTAGACAAGCACGTCGAAGAAGAAAAAGCTGAAAAGCCGAAAGAGACGACGGTCGAGTTCCTGTCGTCGCTGGCTGCCGTCTTGGTGACTGGACTTTTCATCATCACGTTCATCGTTCAGGCGTTTGAGATTCCATCAAGCTCGATGGAAAACACGCTGCTGATCGGCGATCACGTATTTGTGAACCGCGTCCAGTTCGCACCTCCTACCAAATGGATTGGCCCACTTCTCCCGTATCGCGATGTACATTTCCGCGACATCGTAGTGTTCTTGTCGCCAGCGGAGCCGGGACTGTACGTGGTGAAAAGAATTATCGGCGTGCCGGGAGATCGCATCCACCTGCGCAACGGCATTGTATATCGCAACGGGCAAGCGCTGGATGAACCTTACGTCGATCACGACCGGGATACAATCGATCCCTATCGAAACAATTTTCCCTCAGTGCCTCCCACGGATGACCCGAATGTGTCTCCAAGTTGGATGGTCGATCTTCCCGGTTACATTCAGGGGGATGACATTGTTGTGCCGCCGAATCACTACTTTGCGATGGGCGATCATCGCGGCGTAAGTCTCGACAGCCGGTATTGGGGATTTATTCCAAAGGAAAACGTCATTGGCCGGCCAATGTTCATTTACTGGTCGTTTGAAACTCCGGACGATCAGTACCGGAAGACGGACTGGGGTGACCGCTTGCTGTTCCTGGGCAAGGTCGTGATTCACTTCTTCGACGAGACACGTTGGGGAAGAACCCTTAAGATTGTGAAATGAGGCCCCTCGAGTCCGGTGTGAGGGCGCGTTGAGGTCGGTTTCCTTCAAGCGACGCTGGATCGCAGCAGCAGTATTGCTGTTGCTGGCGCTGTTCTTTGTGAGGCCGGGGGTCTCCCGCCTCAAATCGCGCATCATCTCTTCCATTAGTGCTGGCGTGGGACGGCCAGTCGATATTGGGTCGGTACATGTCCGAGTGCTCCCGCGCCCTGGTTTCGAGATTGAGAATCTCGTGATCTATGACGATCCCATGTTTGGCGCTGAGCCGATGCTGCGCGCTAGCGAGGTCACCGCCGACCTCCGCATCATATCGCTCCTGAAAGGCCGCATTGATGTCGCTCGGCTGGACCTGACGGAACCCAGCTTTAACCTGGTTCATCGGGCACAGGGAGATTGGAACCTGCAAGCGCTGTTAGAACGTGCTGCGCACAATTCCCTGGCGCCGACCGGAAACAGCAAGTCTGCGCCCCGCCCGCATTTCCCCTACATCGAAGGTTCCTCAGGACGGATTAATTTCAAAACTGGTGCCGAAAAACATCCGTATGCGCTCACCAATGCGGACTTCTCCTTGTGGCAGGAATCGGAAGATACCTGGGGGATTCGGCTGAAGGCACAGCCGTTCCGGACCGATCTGAATTTGACGGACATCGGGCAATTGCAGATCAGCGGAACTTGGAAACGCGCGCAGAGTTTTCAGGAAACCCCGGTAGAACTCAGCGTGGAGTGGAGCAAAGCTCAACTCGGGCAGTTGACGAAATTGTTTACCGGACTCGATAAAGGCTGGCGCGGCAATATCCAGGTCGATGCGCGGCTGACCGGAATGCCGACGGATATGAAAGTCGTGAGCACGGCAGTCGTGGACGATTTCAGGCGATATGACATCACAAGCGGCAATGCGTTACGTCTGGATGCTCAATGCAATGGCCAATACAGTTCTCGCAATCACGAATTTCATGACGTGATGTGCACCGCTCCAGTAGGTGAAGGCGGGCTGACATTGAGCGGCGACATCGGACTGCCTGGAAGCGGGCATTACGCAATCTCTCTTAGGGCCGATAACGTTCCGGCAAGTGCTGCCGTTGGATTGATACAACGCGCGAAGAAAAACATTCCCGAAGATCTGGCAGTCGACGGAATTCTCAAAGGCACAGCAAGCCTTGAGCGAAATGGAGCTTTAGGATCCGGAATGCGGTTCCACGGCGCCGGCCAGATTGCGGATTTCCGCGTAAGTTCGGCATCCACGAAAGTGGACCTTGGTCCTACCTTGGTTCCTTTCCAACTCGTGGATGACTCGCTAAATATTCATGAGCGATTCCTGAAGAACCGTGCCGGAATTTCATTCCCGAAGGGCGCTCACATCGAGATCGGGCCCGTCGGTCTAGCTGCAGCGCACAGTGGATCGGCAACTGTCCGTGGCTGGCTGAGTCGGACCAGCTACAGCTTCAACGTTAGCGGTGAGACAGAAATTGCCCGGGTGCTTCGGCTCTCACGTGCGAGCGGTATCCCTACCGCCGGTGCGAATCCGGAAGGCAGCACGCAATTGAACCTGCAGATTGCAGGCTCGTGGGTCGGGCCTGGTGGCGAATTGGGTATCGGCTTTCCATCTCCCGAAGTTACCGGGACAGCAAAACTACGAAATGTTCGTGCAGCGATTCAGGGAGCGAGCGAGCCGCTGGAGATCGCATCCGCGGACGTGCGCCTTTCGTTAGACAAGGTCCAGGTGGAAAACGTGAATGCGGCCGCGCTTGGCGCTGTCTGGACCGGAACGCTTGAACTGCCGAGAGGATGTGGAACTCCAGACACATGCTCAATTCGGTTCTCCCTGACTACCCAGGAGCTCGCCTTCACGCGGATGGGAGAATGGATTCATGGCCGCAGGAAGTCACGTCCTTGGTATAAAGTCCTTGAGCCCGCGAGTAACTCGAGCCAGTTGCTGTTCGGACGACTGCACGCGACAGGACAAATGCGCGCAAGCCGATTCGTACTGCACGGCGTGACGGCTAATAATGTATCGGCGAGCGTTCGACTCGACTCGGGCAAGCTCGAATTGTCGGGACTCGATGCTGATCTGTTGAATGGAAGACATCGAGGGAAGTGGAATATTGAGTTCGCCGGGCCGTCACCGACCTGCGCGGGACGAGGGAATGTCAGCAACGTTGCCCTCGCGAAAATCCCAAATGAGACGGACAAAGCTTGGCTGACCGGGACCGTGAGCGGCAACTACGAACTTCAAGGCCCTTGTTCGGCAGATTTCTGGCCATCGGCTGAAGGAAAATTCCAGGCGGAAGTTCGAAATGGCAGCATGCCACATGTGATTCTAGGGGACGATGCGGGCCCGCTGGTGATTACTCGGCTGGATGCTCAGGCGCAGCTCCATTCGGGCAACTTCGAGATTCGCTCCGCAAAATTGAATTCGATGCATGGAACTTACGAATTAAGCGGAAGCGTGAACCTGGATCGGGAGATCGACCTGAAAATGACCCGCGTCCCGGTGGATTCCTCTCACAGTGGATATTCGGTAACAGGCACGCTTTCGCAGCCGCGAGTTTCGACTCTTGCAAATACCGAGCAAGCAAAACTCAAGCCCATGCCCGCCAAATAGGCTACGGAGTGTAACCGGGCCCGCGCAGGACTTTGCCCGGGAGTGCGCCGGTCATCTTCCCTTGATCGATCACGGGCACGCCGTTCACCAGCACAAAGTCCATTCCTTCTGACAACTGATTGGGATTGTCGAACGTCGCGCGATCATGAATTGTGGCGGGATCGAAGATCACCACATCGGCCCACATACCAAGTTTCAACACTCCGCGATCGATGAGACGCATGCGCTGCGCCGGGAGTGCAGAGAACTTTCTGATCGCATCCTCCAGGGGGAGAGCCTTGTCTTCACGAACATATTTGCTGAGAATTCGTGGGAACGTTCCGTAGGCGCGGGGATGTGGATGAGCCTGCCCAAGAATGCCCTCGGGCGATGTGCCTTCTGAATCATTGTCGACAGAAACCCAGGGTTGCTGCAGCGCAAGGGTGACGTCGGGTTGCGACATCCCAAATACTGCGACGCCAATGCTGGGATCTTCGATCAGCAGATCGCAGAGCGCATCGATGGGATCCTTGTTGGATGATTTTGCGATTTCCGACAAGCGCTTGCCTTGCAGCGGGATCAGCTTAGGGTTCTGAACTGCGCCAATCATGATGGCATCCGGTCCGGGGATTTCCTGCCATTCGTTGTCCCAGGTTTTGGAAGGCGTGAGCATGTCTTTGCGGATCCGTGCGCGGGTGGCTGGATCTTTGAGACGCTCTACAAGCTTGGTTGTGCCGCCATCATGCGCCCACGGTGGTATGAACGCGGAGAAGTCGTTGTACCACGCCGTGTAAGCGTAAGTGTCCGCTGTGATGTCAGCGCCCGCCGCGCGGGCTGCGTTGATCTTGGACACGACTTCGGGCATGCGTCCCCAGTTGGATTTGCCCGCAACTTTCAGGTGCCAGATTTCAACCGGGATACGCGCTTCGCGGCCGATGCGGAACGTCTCGTCGAGCGACTCCATGATGGCATCGCCTTCGCTGCGCATGTGCGTCGCATAGATGCCGCCGGATTTCGAGGCTTCAGTGGCAAGAGCAATCAGTTCGTCCGTTTTGGCATACGGCGCGGGAGCGTATTCAAGAGAAGTCGAAACTCCCCTTGCGCCACCTTTCATGGCGTCGCGCACCAGTGCTTTCATTTGTTCGAGTTGCTCAGGCGTGGGCTGAATATCGTTGTCGCCGAGAACGATGCGGCGAACCTGCGTTGCACCTATGTAGTCAGCCACGTTGATCCCGATTCCCTGCTTTTCCAGCCTGGCAAAATATTGGCGGAACGTGCGCCAGTCGGGATTGATTCTGTAATGATCATAAGTGTCGCGGTCCGATTGGATAATCGCATCATTGAGCGGCGCGATGGAGTTCCCCTCGCCCGTTACCTCTGACGTGATGCCCTGGTAGATCTTCGATGGCAGGCGCGGATCGACGAGGATGGTGAGTTCGGATTGCCCGAGCATGTCGATGAAACCTGGGGCGACGACTTTGCCCGCGGCGTCGATCGTGCGCTTGCGAGCGCTCGCTGACAGGTTGCCGATGGCAGCGATTTTGCCATCGCGGATGCCGATGTCACCGGAGTACCACGGAGAGCCGGTGCCGTCGATGATGTGGCCGTTGGTGATGATGAGGTCGAACCCATTCGAAGCGTTTTGCGACAGCAAAATTATTGGTAAGAAAATTACGACAAGTAACAGCAGCAAGTATCTCTTGAACATTACAGTTCCATTTCCTTGTGGCTTTCTGTCGGAACTACTTTCTTAACATCGCTCCAACTGCGATCCACACAGCCAAAGCCAGCCATTCATACCGGGTGAATGCTCCCGGGACTACCGGCACTACTTTCATAAGTCCCATTGCGATAGCGACTGTCAATCCTAGACCCGCAATTCCCTTTTCAGCGCCCGAGAGAGCAACCATATCTGGCTTGCTGCGCGCGAGGGCCAGGCACGCTGCGCAAGCCGCCGCCCATCCGGCGGCACACGCGACCGAGCCCACTTCGGTCACTGGAACCAGGATCGCGTCGCCCAGAAGCATACACGCTCCTGTGGCAAGTCCGACGCATAGAACCGCGATCGATGGAGTTCGAAACCCCTCATGCACCGTGCCGACGAGCGAGGCGATCATGCCGCGGCGTCCCATGGCGAAGATCAGGCGGCTGGCAGCTACGAAATTTCCGTTGAAGCATTTCACCAGCGATAGAAGGGCGGCCGCGAGGATAATGTTAACGATCCAGCGGGAACCTACGGCCTGCTGGAAAGCTACCGCGGTCATGAATTTCTCGCCGATCAAGTTCCTCCACGGCGCAACGAACGCGACTGCAGCCACGATGCTCGTATAGAAAAGAATCCCAATGACTACCGCCAGCCAGATGGCGCGATAAAAGCTGCCGACGCGGAATTCTGGCCCGGCTTCTTCCGCGGCCTTCCCGACCGATTCGAATCCAGTCATGAAATAGGGCACGATCTGCACGACCAGGATGATAGAGACGAACGATGTGTGTGTGAACAGCGGCGCAAAATTCGTCGTCGAGCCGCGAGTCACTCCGACCAGCACAAAGGTGACGAACAGAACCAGCGTCCCGAAGGCCGTCCAGTTCTGAAAAGTCGCGCTGAGCCGCACGCCGCGATAGTTGAGGATTGTCAGCAAAGCTGTGAGCGCCAAACCGACAATGAGGTGCGGAAGGTACACCGGGCGTCCGGCGATGCGGTAGAGTTCGATCGAATCCAGACTCGGCACGATGTATGCAGCGATTCGGCCAATCGCGACCGCTTCCCACGGGCAGACAATTAAGTAAGCGAGCGTCATCATCCATCCGGTGGCGAAGCTGACGTGACGCGGGAAGACGGCCGAGGTGTAGGCGATCTCCCCCGCGGCATCGGGCATGGCGATAACGAGTTTGCCGTAGACCCAACCGATCGGGAGCAGCAGTGCGCCGCCGATGGCGAATCCGAGGACGGCCCCGAGGGCACCGCCGCGCGTCAGCCAGTCGTCCATAATGACCAGCCAGCCCACGCCGACCATCGTGCCCCAACCGAGAGTGAAATAGTCGACGGTACGCAGTTTGCGGGCTAGTGTCGTCACGGGGTCCGGAACTGGATCGATGGGCGGCGCGATTATAGCATCGGAGCCTCAAGCACCAGATCCAACGTCCGCTTCGCTATGGACTTTCGCTCTTGGCCTTTAGCGAATGGCCAAAAGCCATTAGGCCAAAACCGCCATTCTGCATGGTAGTATCGATGTTCAGCCCTGCATGTTTTGTTAACTGCTGATTGCACCGTTGATGGTGCGTTCTATCCCAGAGGCTGTAGCCATGGGGCTTCCTAGAGAATGAATCCTCCATTGAAAACCCGCAAACGCGTGCTCAGTGGTATGCGTCCGACAGGCAAGCTGCACCTTGGAAACTTCGTCGGGGCGCTGCAGAACTGGGTTGGAATGCAGGACGAGTACGAATGCTATTTCTGCGTGGTGGATTGGCACGCTCTGACAACCGATTACGCCGACACCTCGAAGGTGAAAGAGAATTCGCTCGAAGTGGCATTTGATTGGCTGGCCGCTGGGCTCGATCCGGAGAAGTCGGTGATCTTCATGCAGTCGCATGTTCCCGCGCATGCCGAGTTGCATTTGCTGCTGTCGATGATCACACCGTTGGGATGGCTGGAGCGCGTGCCCACGTATAAAGAGCAGCGAGAAAACATCAAAGAAAAGGATCTCGGAACGTATGGGTTCCTTGGGTATCCGCTGCTGCAGGCGGCCGACATCCTGGTCTATAAGGCGAATGCGGTGCCCGTGGGCGAAGATCAGGCAGCCCATATCGAGATCACGCGCGAAATTGGACGCCGGTTCAATGGATTCTACGGTCCAGTATTTCCCGAAGCGCAGACCTTGCTGACCCCTGCGGCTAAACTGCCGGGGACCGATGGGCGGAAGATGTCGAAGTCGTACGGAAATACGATTCAGCTTGCCGACCCGGAGCCCGTCATACGACAGAAGTTGAAGACGATGGTGACGGATCCGGCCCGAGTGCGGCGAACGGACCCGGGGAATCCGGACGTATGCCCGGTGGGCGATCTGCATAAGATCTTCAGCAGTAAACAGACCATCGCTAAAGTGAACGACGGTTGCCGTTCCGCCGGGATCGGGTGCATCGAATGCAAGTCGTGGGCGGCGGACGCCATGGTGCAGTTGCTGAGCCCGATGCAGGAGCGGCGAAAGAAATTTGAGGCGAATCCGCGGCTGGCGTGGGATATTCTGGAGGCAGGTTCGGAACGGGCGCGCCAGACTACCGGAGAGACTATGAGGGACGTGCGGGCTGCCATGGGTATGTCGCTGGAGTACGAGGCGCCGGCAGAGTCGTAAACTCAAATCCCTCTCAGGGATCACAACGCACTTACGGATGACTGAGGAATCCAAAATCGTTGCTGGCGCGGATCCGACTCCTTCCGCCGTCGTAGCTCATCCGTCTTCTGCGAAGAAGGACGGCGCCAAGAAAGACGAGAGCGACTTCCCTTTTGCGGTCGCTGTGTTGGATGTCTACGAGGGGCCGCTTGACCTGCTGCTCGATCTGATCCGCAAGCAGGATATCGATATTTACGACATTCCGATCGCGAAGATCACGGCACAGTATCTGGCGTACGTGGAAAAGATTCGCGAACTCGATGTGAACGTCGCGGCCGAGTTCATCTACATGGCCGCCGTGTTGATTCATATCAAGTCGAAGATGCTGTTGCCGAAAGATCCTTTGGCGACAGCGGACGAGCCGGACGACCCGCGAACGGAACTGGTCAACCGCCTACTCGAACACGAGAAGTTCAAATCCGCCGCGCAGATGCTGCTGCAGAAGCAGCAGATCGAAGACGCGGTGCTGACCAATCCTTCGCTGAAGGAGTTCATGGACGCGGAGGGCACGGAGCCGGAGATCGCGGCCGATGTCATCGATCTGGTCAAAACTTTTCAGCAGATTCTGGAGCGGGTGCGCACGCGTCCAGTACTGAATGTGGATGAAGAGACCGTCACAGTCGGGCAAATGATTGATTATCTGCGGCGCAGGCTTTTGCTGGAAGATCGACCCATCCGGCTGAAACAGGTTCTAATGCGGGTGCAATCGCGACAAGCACTGGTCTGCATGTTTTTAGCGCTGCTGGAACTGGTGCGACTCCAGGCCATTCAGGTCAGGCAGGAAAAATTGTTTGGGGAGATCGCGATCCGCAAGCACACGCATTTCGAAGAAGTGATGAACGAGAAAGCGGCGGTAAGGGACGACTGGCGGTAAAGCTAGTACTCAGTTGCCAGTGTGCTGGTAACCTGTTCGACTGAGTACTGGGCACGGCATACCGGGTACTGATCACTGATGTCACTCAAAGCACAACTCGAAGCGATTATTTACGCGACGGAAACTCCGATCACGCTGGAGCAGATGACCTCGCTGGTCAAGGATTCCGTAGTAGCTGAGGGCGTATCGGAAGACGCGGAAATCAAGTCTCGCGTACGCTCGTGCCTGGTGGAACTTGTCGGCGAGTACGGCTCGCCCGATCACGGGATCGAGATTCGCGAGGTGGCCGGCGGCTACCGCATGTCGACCAAGCCCGAGCAGCATGAAGTAGTGCGCGCATTCGCCAAGAGTCTAAAGCCGCCGATCCGCCTGTCCCTGCCGGCATTGGAGACCCTGGCCGTCATCGCCTACAAACAGCCCGTCACGGTTCCCGAGATAAACGACATTCGCGGCGTGGATTCGGGCGGCGTCATCGGAACTCTTCTCGAGCGGAAATTGATCACGACCTCGGGGCGCAAGCAGGTCATCGGGCGGCCGATTCTGTATAAGACGACGAAAGAATTCCTGATGCGGTTCGGTTTGAAGGATGTGAACGAGTTGCCCAGCATGGAAGAGTTCGAAAAGCTGGTGGCGGAATCGTTTCAGGCGGAATTAATTCCCGCGGAGAGCGAGGCTGCGGAGTCTGCGGTTGTGCCCGTGGGCGAAAATCAGGGAGACGAAGCGCACGGGGGCGAGGGCGAGTCGGTCG
>JASLEQ010000079.1 GCA_030151135.1 Candidatus Sulfotelmatobacter sp.
GGGCAGCGCTTGCGCCAGCAGAATCGAATTCGCTGTTACCTCCGCAACTCGTCCCACGTTGAATGTCACTCGCCGTACATAATTCGGATCCCACTTCACCGCCGCCGCATTGCTCACGTACGCCCCGGCAATTCCCGATCCCACATATCCCGTCTGTTGTTGATAATCCACGTCTACCGCCAGCAATGTTCCCACCGGAAACGCACTCGTCGTTCCAGGTCCAAACATCAACTCGCTCGCAGTCGATCCCGGCAGTACCGCGATTCCCGCTGCGGGGGTTCCTCCCGAAGGGGACGGCGCACTTCCGGCCATCGGCGCCAGCACGTTCATATGTTCCGATCCGCACGATAGCGCCATCTGCAACTTTCCCCACTCCACGAAACTGAAATCGACGCGCGCTTCGAGGGGTCCGCGGAATTGGGCCGCCGGTAGCGACCGTGCTCCGGATTGAACAGCATTCGTCGGTGTCGAATACGACCGTTCGAAGTTTTCAATCCATCCCAGGTCGATCCACGGACTCGGCGGCGCACTGAACGGGAATGCCCCACTTCCCGGATCAAAGATCGTCGGCGTCTCCGTCTCGCGGTTAACCGGAGCAAAGTAGGCCCGCATCTGCCGCGTGACCGGAACCATCGCTGCCCGCAATGCAGAAGTGCTCATCACAGCGTCACCTCCGAAAAGAAGTAAATGGTCACTCGAGCCTTGCGTTCCACCCGCGCGTCCTGACTCGTCTCCGCTGAATCAGTAACACCACTCCTCACGAGCTCCGGAAATGATGTTCGTCCCCAGTACACTCCAGAACCTTTTCCTTCACTGAATGAAGGTTGCGTCCAGAAAACGCAAGTCCCCAAATCCACGCTCGGCGATTGCGTATAGTCCCGCTTCTCTGTGTTCGGTGGCTCACAAATCCCGAGCAGCTCTGAATCAAGCTGCGCCAGGAGCCTGCCACGATCCACCATGCTCGCCACCGAACCCGTGCTGTAATACGAGATCACCACGTCGAGGCTCATCATCGGGGAGTTGCTGGCTTTCGCAAGCAACACTTCCGCTCCGCCCCACTCGATGTAGAACGTGTTCGCCTCTGGCTTTGCCGACGATGGCGGAAGATTTTCCACCACCACAATCGCCGGCACGGTCGCCCCGTTGATCGTGACCGTCCTCGCCGGATTCAGCGCCGCCAGCCTTTGTTGCAGCGCCAGGAAAAAACTGTCCTTCGCAAATTGCATATAGGTGTTCCTGATCTTTCTGAGAGAGCGCTCACCGGCGAGTGCGGGCTGAACCGCACCCGTTGCCGCTTTTGCCAGAACTCGATTCGACCGCCCGTGCTCTCCGTGGGTTCGCGAAAAGCTTCTGCCTACTCGACTGCAGTCAATACATAAAAGCAGACCGTCCCGTTATAGCTTTCCGGAACCACGCTCTCGATGTGGAATAACTCGCTCCCATACGTCAGCCCGATGACCGCGTTAAACAAATCGTCGCTAGTCCCCATTCCTAGCGACGCCAACTGATTGGCAACCGCCGAAGCAGGCAGAGTGAATTCAACTCGCCGCCGCGGGCCGAGGTTCCCCGTGGTCATCTCTCTCAATACCACCGGTGAAATCACGACTTCCTGCACTCCCGGATCCACCAATCCCAACTGCCCCGCTGCGTCTCCTGCCATCGCTGTCGCCGGCAACAGCAGGCTGACAGTCTCCCCACCCAATGCCTTCAACATTGCATCGGCCGCACGCAAGAGCCCCGACCCGCAAATTCCTCCACCCATATCCCCTCCGACCTTCCAGAAAATTTTGCGACCGACCACTCGCGCAGCTGCTCTTCCTGATTCGCGCCTCGATGTTCTACGCTCTCCTCGCCACGAACGGCTCGAGCAGACTTCGTACATTTGCGTCCACCAGCGTGTCGCCGAAATAATCCAGCCGCATTCGATCCAGCGTCCCCGACTTCACATTCAGGGCAGGTGTAGCCTGCGCGTTCTTCACAATCTGTGCGCATGCCACCTTTACGCTCGAAGGAATGCTCGTCATTCCGGCGTTGTAGACAACGTCCACTTCGTTGAAGAACAATCCCAGAGCGTTCACCGGGAACGTTAGCTCTCCCTTGTCACTCCAGATATCGATCGTGCTCGGGTCAATCTCCGTCCATGACCCCGGCAGCGCAAATACCAGCGCAAACTCCAGGCTCATTTCCGGGTAAGGCCATTCCCCTCGCCGTGGAATTCCATACCGGCCCTGCAGACTCACGATCGGTGAAGTCGCTGGCGCGACCGTAACCAGCGGCAGGTAACTAAGCCTCACCGTGTTGAGCTCCGGAGGCAGTTTCAACCGCTCTTCATACTGGTTCACCGCCAGCGTCGCCCTTCGGCAATGCGCATCGATAATCGCCGATGCCGCTGTTACCCACGATGGATCAGTCGTCGCGTCAAGCCCGTACGTCAGATAGTCCGTAGTATCTAAATAGTTCATGATGATTTCTCTGTGTCACTCGGGATGCCCCACCTTTGCCTTCGCGCATTCTTGCGAAGACAAGGTGGGGAATTGCCTCAACCGAAATCCCGTGTCCCGAGATCAGTACGACAACACTGCTTACATCCCGGGCACGGGTACCGTTCCTATCTTTGGACTTTGATTTCGTAATGCGCGAAGTTCGCGCCCTTGACCACGGGAGCTCCAAACTTCACCACGACTTGTTGCTGCGCCAACGAATTCGGAAGACCGAGCTTGAACACCCGGGGGTTCGGGTCCGTCAGCCAGTGATACTCGATCAGATCCTCGGTCACGATGTAGCACGGGTACACACTCGGCGAACCCGTGGTGTATCCCAGCGCCCACTCCGGAATCAGCGGCAGATCGCCCGCCTGGGTTGATAAGGCCTTCACTCGAATCCCACCAGTGATCTCGACCGAATTGAGAACAACGTTGAACTCCGCCTTCATCTCTCGGTCAATCAAGTCCAGCAGCACGGGATTTGCGTAGATCGCCGTCGGCCTGACTTGGTACGACGAATTCGCGACCATCGATGCCACCGTCCCCTTGATTCCATCGACGATGCTCGCGCTTGTGCCGATTGTCGTTGTGTTTCCACCCGCCTCGATCTGCCCGATCACGCCAAAGTATTGCGCCGTGGTCGGAGCGCTTAACGAGGTGTCGTTGCCATTCCAAAGAGCAACGTCATGCGTCCGCATCAGCCCGTCGACAGCATCGGCCAGGTCCTTCGCCTGCAAATACGCAAACTGGCTCTGCTGTGCCGTCACTTCCAGATCGAACAGGTTGTAATTGATCTGCGAAACCAGCGCTTTCAGCGGAACCGACAGCTCAACTCGCGTCGGTGCCTGCGACGTCGGCGCGATGTTGCGCGGATCGACAAAGGCCTGTGCCGCGCTTGGCGATGCAATCGCAGTCTCCTCGAAAAACCGCGATGGATGCCCAGTCGCGGGCATCTGCTTGATCCTTTGCCCAAACACACCGCGCCGTCGCACGATGTCAAAGATCTCTGTCTGGTAACGGTCAACTTCTACTGCTGCGGGACCCAGATAGTCCGCCGCGGCCATCAAATCCACAAATTTTCCCTGCATGTCGTCTCCTTGAATTGATTTCTTAGTCTGCTTTCGAAACTCACATCAAAGCCCTGTCATCCTTGGCGAAACAGCCGAGCCCGAGGGCTTGCCTTCTGTAGCGCGGAAGCCTCTTCCATCCAAAGAAAAAGGCGTGACAGAAAGTCACGCCCAAAAAACTTCCCGGCTCAAGCCAATCCCAAACGCTCGAAGCGAGAAGACAGAAGCAGTTTGCCTACTCGATCATTCCCGCTCGTGCTAACTCCGCTTTCACCGCGATCCGCTGCTCCACGCTTAAGCTCTGCAGGGTCTTGTCGAGAACACCTTTATCCATCTTCTCGCCCGACGTCTCCATGCCGCTCTTCGCCAGGATGGTCGAGACCATTGCGGGCAGCGTCTTCCGCGCCATTCGTGCCGCCTGCGCTTTCAATTCGTTGTTTGACTTCTCGAGTTCCGCTACGCGCTCCTGCAACTGCCGCGTCGCATCGCCCGATGAAGCTTCGATTTCCTGATGTTCGTCCACCGACGCCACAATCCGGTCGACTTTCGTATTCAGTGCTTCCTGTTGTGCATCCAGTCGCCCGAGCACGCGATCCAACGATTCGGCCGCCGTAGCCAGCCGTTCCGCAGTCGCCATCAACTGCTGCATCATCTCTTCATTCATCCTGTTGTTCTCCTTTCGGAAATCTCCATCCGACTTCAGATCAGTCCTCGAACTTGTCATCCTGAGTGGAGTAAGCAATCGAACTGACGTTGACTTCTAGCTCACCCCTATGTCCTCTGACGCGCATGTTGTTCGTCCACGACTCGGGACTCGCAACTCGGGACACGCCACTCACGCCTAACTCAACTCAATCCACGTCTCCTGGTACGCGGCCTTGTTCTTTCTCAAGATCGCCGCCCCGGTAAACGTCACGTCGATTAACCGCAGGATCCTGGCATTCGGGTTCAAGACATTCACGTTCGTCACTTCAAACGACATCCCGAGGCGCTCGCCAGACTTCGAATGGGACGACTGCAAACCCAACGCCGCCTCGGACCTCAACGTAGTTGGGCCTGCCTGTCTCATCGCCGGTCCGGCGATCATCGCCCGAATTTCACGAACGGCTGCCGAAAGAGAATTACGCAGCCGTGCTCCCTCGCTTCGCACCGAACTTGAATGTTCGAGATCCCAGGCCCGGGCGCTGCCGTCGGAAGCCGTGGCTCGACAGCGGCAAGCCGAAAGCCTCGCACCAGAAACTGGCTTTCGTCCGCCCCGCGCGATCTCCGACACAATTTCCGGAAAATCCTTCCCATATAGAAACCCGCCCACTTCTAGATTTCGGCCTACGAGTTCTGCGCGTGTTATCACTCCCACCTTCCGCTTTTGATCGTGCTGATCCAGTGATGGCGCGTAATCCACCGCCATCCCGATCAGAGACGGAATCGCTCTCTCCGCCGCCTTGCGCGTCAGCACCACTCTCTTTCCTCGCGATCCCGAAGGTGCCCGGTCCGACGTTACATCGACCACCGTCAATACTCCCCGGAACGCCACCCGGTTCGGATGCCCCTCCACCTCCGGCATCTCCACCGCCATGCTCTCCAATTCCATCGCCATCACGTCGTCTCCCCGCAAAATTGTCATCCCGAGGCGGATGCCTCTCCGTCGCAGGACCTAATGCACTCCGCTTTGTCATCTTGAGCGAAACAGGCGAGCCCAAAGCTCGCCTGCGTAGTCGAAGGATCCCTACCTTCATTCCCAAACTCTCAGCGAGCGAGATTTTGGTTTTCTGTCTGCGTCGAGACCGGCCGCTACCCAATCTCCGGCAGCCCCCTCATCCTCCGCACCTCGTTCACGGTCAGAACTCCGTTCTGCAACAGGATCTGCTGAATCTGCGCTTCCTCCAGCGGATCAGTCGCATCGACATCGGCAAACACAAACTCCAGGTCATCCCACCCGAG
Source organism: Candidatus Sulfotelmatobacter sp. (assembly GCA_030151135.1). The sequence goes on from JASLEQ010000079.1 coordinate 5,492, forward strand.
TTTCTTCGAGAGGGCTCCCCGCGTCAGCGACTCGGCCAGCAACCGCGCGGTCGGCACAATCGCTTGCCGGAACGCCAGGTCATTCATCTCCTCCGCGGTGGAGCGGTTCACGTCACGCTCCACCCCCAGGTACAGCGGAGGAAGATCAAACGCGGAAGCGACGACTCGCAGCAGGAACTCCTGCCACTGCAGTCGCAAGTCTGCATCGGTGCCTCCACCGAACCTCAGCACCTCCGGTTTGCTCTCAACCGACAAAATAGGGACCTTTCCTGTTCCTTCAATCTCGTCCTGCCACCACCGGATCAGCCGCTCATGATGCTCCGGCGTCAGGTCCTGCAACCAAAGCGCATACTGCACCACAGAGTTCGAAGCCAGCCGCCCCGCATACCGATGCGCTCCCAGGAACGCATTAATCGTCTCGAATGCAACTTCGAGCCGCCCCAACCCAAATGGCGTATGCGTCCGCGGATTCAACCGGATGTAAATCAACTCGTCATCATCAAGCTCGATTTTCGTGTTCGACGAATCGAGCACCTGTTGATACCGCTGCGATTGAGGCGATCCGTCCCACTCCAGGTTCATCCGGATCGAAGCCCCATCCACCGCCCACATCGCCAATGGAAGATCCTTGACATAGGGATGCCCCAGGTCTCGCCGCCTTTGCGAGACCTGGGAATTCGGAATTGTGGTGACAGCCGAGCCCAGTTCGGCAACCTGCTCCCATCCCGGATTCACCTGCACCTCAATTGCCCCATACCCGCCGACAATAATGTCCTCCAGCACCTGCTCCGCCAACGACCGAAACGAATCATCCGGATTCGGCGATTCAAAATTCGCGGTCAGAATTCGCACGCGCTCGGCGCCGTATGGCAGCGACTCAAGAGCCAGCCCCTGCCGTGGCTGCACCCTCCATCGCATGCCGGCAATACGGTCCTTGATGCAGTTGATCGCCCGCCGCGCAATCGGAGTCTCCGAAAATCTCCGCAGGTTATACGGAGTAGGTTTCGGCATCGCCTCCGTCAGCGGCCCGTATGAATTGAAGATCGAAGGCAGGCCCGACGTCCGCCGCCTCTTCTCAATTGCCGTCGACGCACTGTCCGCCGACACTCCCGCCACCCGGCGCCAAGCGCCGCGTACCGCCTCTGTAATTTTCATGATTGTTTTTCTCTACCTAAATTCGGTGTAACTCAGAATCAATATCAATATGTGGGAACAGCCGCCCCGGCTGTCCGGTCGAGCAAAGCTCGACACCTACACGACAGCTCTTAACATCACCAAACTTGTCATCCTGAGCGAAGCAGGCGAGCCAAAGCTCGCCTGCGTAGTCGAAGGATCCCTACCCTGTTCCCAAAACCAACATCACATGGGTGCCCCATTTCTGGCCGATGTTGCCAGAAGTGGGGATTTGGACTTCCGTTCCTCTAGTCGTCCACTAACCAAACAAAAAGCCCCGCACCCTCCGAGGCTGATCACGCGAACATACAATCGACACTCTAACGGTTGCTGTCCTCATCGGATGAACGCTGTGGTCCAAGTCACCACTAACCATGTTCCGCCAATGAGTAAAAGCCATCGTCCGCTGCCTCGTCCACCGATACCGCACAATAGCGCCAATATTGATAGCGGCCAATTGTATCTTCCCCATCGCGAGGCGATTATCGATTCCTTCCAATAGACCAGATGAGCCTGCCTCAGGTACAAGACCACTCCAAGCTCGCAAACAACGGAAATCGACGCGGCTCCAAGTCCCACGCCGATCAGGTAACGCCGTCCTCTGCTTGGAAGATCCGCCCTGGCGCTCCGCAACCAAAGGATCCAACCACAAATAATGACCAACAATGGAGCAAGAGAGATCAATAAGTCGACAGATGCATTCAACCAGCGGCTCACCCTCCCAACTCCCTCCGCGCCGTCTCCGCAATTCCCGCCATCTCGCTCGTCTCCGCCACCCGGATCCGGCTCTCCTCCATCATCTCCAGCGCAAACGCAATTTCATTCCTCCCGCGATCCAAGCCGTCCTCAACCACAGCAGTCAGTAAAGGCCTCGTCGAAGTCACTTCCGCCATCACCGGAGCAATCTTCGGATATCTCGCCGCCAGCATCACCGCCGAATCCACGCTCGTCCGCATCGACACCGCGTGAAACAACTTCATCTCACTTCCAACTCGATATCCAAAATCAAACTCAAACGGATCCCCCGGCTTCGTATAAGGCTCTGCGGGGACTGCATTCAGCAGCCTTAGAATTCCCGCATCCTTAAAAGCCGTTTGCATCGTCTCTAAAATCCTCTGACGCCCTGCAGGCTCTCTCGTCCGTCGAAGCTGCGACGTCTCCAAGAACATGCGGGCTACCTCATCGACTTCAGCCATTGCAACCTTCTCAGTCAATGCAGGCATGATCCCGGAAAGCTGAACAACACCCGAAAACGTATCCTCCATCTTCCGCAGCAACATCGATTTGTCGCGGGTCTGTCCAACCTCTTGCTGGATCTCATTCTGCAATGCCTGGAGCACTTCCAAATCAACCTGCGGATCCAGGCACTGCACCCGCCCCCAATTCTTCGTAAACCGGACATCCGCTAACAACGCGCCCTCATTGCCTTCCTCGAGCGCGATCAGTCCGATGTTCACAAACTCCCCCTTCACTGCGTCTGGCACATACCGCAGCACGAAGAACTCGAGTTTCCGTTTCTCAGGCATTAATCTTCAATAGAACGTCAGACTTCCTTACCGCCTCTGGCAATCAGCATTTTCCGAACTCAATTCTCTCGCCACTTCGGAAACGGTCGCCTTGCCGAAACTCGAAAAACCTCGATCAGCCCGCGAACCAGTTCGCGACGCTCAATCAACTTCGACACCAACGCCTCAAGTTCATCCCACTCCCCGTCGTACCACTCCGGCGGGATCCCTCCAGCGACTTCCCAAATGACCTGCTCATCCATCTTTTCTACGAGCGAAAGCCAAGGCTCAAACGATTCCCATCCCAGAACTTCTTCATACACTTCATTTCGCGCATAAACGCCGCGCAGCGGATAGTCCGGAAACGTCCACTCCCCAGCGTTGAAGCAATATCCCTGGTCAATAAACGATGCCGTGTACAGCTTTTCTCGGCCCTTCCTCCAGAACGCCGCCTGCCTTCCGTTTGCATTTCCAGTCCACTTATCCACCACCAGCATTCCGGAAAATTCCGGGATGTTCCTTACCCGGTTCAGCATTTCCATCGGCAGGTAATCAAATACCTGCCCTTCCAGCGGGTCCACCACGTATCGCGCCCCGAATTGTAGTCCCGCCTGGCATGGAATCGTACTGTGCGCCAACTGGATGTTTAACTCCGGCGTGTTCTTGACGAGCCATTCGTCGACTTCCACCACTTCCGTCATCGGCACATGCAATCCGACCTTTTCTGCCAGCCGCGTCGCCAGCATCTCATTCGCCAGCACCCGCAGATGCTGCGGATTATTTCGGAACTTCACGACATAAAAATGCCCATCCGCGCAGCGCATCAAATGTCCCTGCGCCCCGCCTCGCATCCTCCGCACGTGTTGGACTGCCTCGATCAATGATCTTGTGTGGCGCGGGCGCCTCGCCCGCGAACGCTATCCATCTTGAGATTTCCCAGGGTCGCTCGAGATCCTCCAAAGGGAAGACGCTCTACTCGTCCAGGTCGGAAAACTCGCCAATCCTACCGGAACTTCTATCCCTTGTCTGTGACGGATGAACATTCCCGAACCACCGCTTCCTACCCCATCTCCACCGCGGCTACTTCCAACCGGCTCCGCGTCCCTCGCCCGCATTCGACCTTCCGAACCGCCAGCGCGATCGCCATCGCCATTACGCAATCATCATGTGATCCCTCGGCCGCCGCCGAATTCCCGTCCGTATGTCGCACAAAGGTTTTCATCTCCCGTAACAGTAGCTCGCTCTGAAAAAGAGTCGGCTCTTCGTCCAACATCGCCCCAAGATTTTCAATCATCATCGGACGCGTCGCCACCGACGTCAGCCAACCATCCTGCCCGCCCTGAGTAAACAGATTGTGATATCCCATGTCCTTCAAATGCGCAAGCACACCGTATCCATGATTGTTCCGCTCCACCGCAATCAGTGCATTTCGATACCGCTGCCCCAACCTCACCAGGCGTCGTGCCAACTCCAGCGGAGGGAAATGTCCATGTAGCTCCGCGCATTGCAGTGCCGATGCCCGTTCAACCACCTGCGCACACGCGTAATCCCCATCCGTCCCGCCGCCGGCTGCGTCCACCCCAATGATGTATTGCTTCTTGTCTTGTGGAGGCAGCCACACCAGGTATCGCTCGTTATCGTGGGACTCCGTCGGCTTCGTCGCTGCCTTTCCCGCTTTCTCGATCGCATCCAGCTCGAACACGCACTCTCCGGAAGCAAGAAAGCACGACTCCGTGTTCTCCGCGTATTCCTGCGCCGCCTGTTTCTTCATAATGCGCAGCCGCGTTCGCCGCCACGAGATCTGTCCCTCCGTCAATCCATACTTCGAACTCAGCTCTTGCTCTTCCTCGGTCAGCGGCCCCAGCACCCTCTTCGACACATCCTCCTTATAGGAGCTCTCATACCACCACGGAAAAAAATGTGTCCGGTACCCCTGCTCTTCTGCTTTCTGCCATTCGTCGTAAAACAATCCCACCGCTCCGCGCGGCGTCGACTCCAGCACAATCTCCCCATCCGGCACCACCGCCGCCCGCAGGGACGCCAATGTATCTTCAGCCCCGCGGGGCCAGCGGGAGACCTCCGAACAATGCAAATTGTGGATGGTCATCCCGCGTCCCGCGTTGTCGTCCGCCGTCTCTACCCGGTACTCGCTATCCAGCCGCGGAAACACAATTTGGCGGACGTTGGAGCGCGACTTCACCAGCGCTCCTCTCTGCACTCGCGAATTGGGCAAGTTCTCCCAAAACCGGTGCACGATGTTGAAAATCGCTTCGGCCGATTCATCGTTATGCGCCACCTGCACCGTCACTGTCCCAGGTTGCGTAATCGTCTGAATAAAAAATCGAGCCGCAATGTACGTCGTAATCCCGACCTGCCGCGCCTTCAATACAATGTTTCGCTTCGTCGCACAGCGTGAGTATTCCTGTTGCGCTCGGTTCAGCTTGAAATATCGAAGCCCACCCTTCTTCACCCGGATCTTTAAGAGCTGCCGTATCAACAAATCTCGGATGGATCCTTCGAACCCCTGTGCCGGACGATCCAGGTAAGCCCCGAATTGTTGCACTAACTCCAAATCAGTCCACTGCTTCATTCCATCTCCAATTCGAAGCAAGGGTGCCCCACCCTTTTTCTCGCGGATGTCCGCGAAACGGGTGGGATTTTCACTTCCCCTTCCCCATGCGAGCCAGCCGAAACTTCATATCCCAGAGCGGTCGAAAGGCGCCTATTGCAGAACTCCAGCCGAAGCCCAGCGTAAGGCGGCTCCGTGTAGATGAACTTGCAACGCTCGCGCCGCTGAATCCACCGACGCGTTTCCACTCTTAGCCGTCAATACAGAGTTGTAAGACTTAACAAAGTCCCGCGCCGACAGAGGCACTGAAGGCTGTCCCATCCTTGCCGCGTTGTGTGCGACAGCGCCAGGATTTTGGTTGCCCAGAAGCGATACCTTGGCACTCACCGCACCCGTCGCTGATCCCTGCACCAGCGGCACCACCGCCGCCAGCGACTGGACTTCCGAAATCAACACTCCCACGACCGCTGTAATTTTTGCCTGTGTGGCCGCATCCTTAATGTGCAACGCCGGCAAAATCCCTTGCAGATCCGACTGCGCCACATTCAGCGCACTCTGAATCTGATTCAATATCCCCGGCTGCGCTGAGGCATCTGCCTTCTCATAGGCCGCAATCAACGACTGCACCAACTGCAAATCCGCGCCGGCTTGCGTTCCAGCGTTCTGTATCACCGCCACGTCCTGCGCCGACACGTTCTTGCCCTGCAACGCTGCCACCAGCGCCACCAGATTGGCCGCCGCCGGAATCAACGCTGCTGAAATCTCCTCCGCCTCATTGATCCAGTTCGTCGAACATCCGCCCATCACCAGGCTCATGCTGAGCACCAGCGCCAACATCACTCGCCCAATCGCACTTCCTCGACTCATTTCCATCCTCCAACTTTCGATTTCGAACACACCTTCGCGCCAGATCCGAATGAATCGGACCGCGCTTCGAACTTGTCTCGATTCCTTCTAGGAACAGCGCCTAAGCTGCCCGCCGACATTCACCGCGCAGACTGAAATCAGATCGCACTTCGTTAGTTCGCGAACTCCTTCATTGCAGCAACATCGGCATCGTCGTGATAGTCAAATTCCCGCTCAGAGTTCCCGTCCCGCCCATCAAATCTCGATACCCTGAGTACGCCCCTGGCACGGTATAGCTTTTCCCCCCGCTAACCGAGTCGGTCCAGACCCAAAGCCCCGCGCGTCCATTCGCATCTACAAACGGAGCTGTCCACGTTGCCGGATTGTTCCCATCACTCACAGCCGCCGCCGTGAAGTACCCGCCGACTAGCATCCCTTCAAGATTCTGATAAACCGTCGCATACGATACCGGCGTCGTCGGTCCGTTCCCGATCGTCGCGTTCCAGTAGTACCACCACAATCCCGCCGCCCCATTCGACTCGTGCACAATCTGCCACCGCGCTAGTTGCCCCGCGCAATCTGACTCCGCAAACGGTCCGCTCGTGACATTCACCGTGAGCCCGCTCGCCGCCGGTGTAGTCGAATCCGTCGTCGCCACGCCGCTCGCGCTCGTATACCCGCTTCCGATCGCCTCGATTTGTACATACGTCACGGTCGTTCCTGAAACCTGTACCACCGCTCCAATCCCGCCACTCCCCCCAGCTTGGTTGATCGTGAAAAAGTCCCCCAGCTTGTATCCGCTTCCTCCAGCGTTCACGGCCAACCCTGCCAGACTCCCGCTCGCCGGACACGCGAACGATGACGTGCTGAAGTTCGTTTCCGAATCGATATACGGAGCCACATTCCATCCCGCCGTCCCGTTCTGTACAGTCCGGAACGAACTGATCTGCCCGCTCCACGCCTGCTCCGGTGTCTTTGCCGAATTCGATGACGTGTAGGTATGCCAGTCCACAATGTCTGAGATTCGCCCGTTCGCATTCTCGTAATTCATCCAGGTCTGCAGGTCCGATGCATGTCCCGACGTCACACTCGGCATCATCAGTACCGCACCTGGCACATTCGCCCGGATGATCGCTGCAGCCGACGCCACCATCTGGTACATCTGTGCCATCGTTCCTGTCCAATGAATCGTCAGCGTCCATTCATTCGACATCTGGTACACCTTGATCAAATCCTTCACGCAGTTTGCGCCGTGACAGTACTGCACCAACTTCGTCACGAACGCGTTGAACGTCGTACTTCCCGTCGCTCCCAAGTCTTCCGGCGGATCCGTGCACGCGCTCGGGCCATACACCCCAACATTTCCGCACGTGGCAGTGTTGATCACGTCCCAGATCGGTGTCGTGGTAAATTGCTCAACGCCAATCTGTCCGGGATGCGCTGCCAGCATGTCCAGATAGTTGTCCAGGTAAGTCGAGACCCAATCCGACGCGCTCGTCGGCTGCAGCGCCGCCCAGAAGGTCTTCGCGTCGTGCAGGCGAAGTACCCTCGGCATCGCCGCACTCGCCGGCCATACTAGATACGGTGGCGGATTTGTATTCCCGCAGTTCGTGACGCCCAGCCCGCACTGCGCTCCAAAGTGTGAGGCCTGCACTGTCTGCGCGGGCACATTCACCGCATAAGACACAACCGCACTATCCACGCTCCCATTTGTCCCCGAAACCATTTTTAGCGGAGCCGAAGTCGCAAGCGCCACATAGCCCGGATTCGGTGTCCCACTCAGGGTAGGCTGTAACGCCATCCCGCTCGAGCAAGTCGCGCCATCTCCCTTCGTCGCCGGAGTCGAACCATCCACCGTGAAACAAACCACTGTCGGCCCGCTGCTCGGGTTTATGACCGTCGCCTCCACGCCTCCAAGCAATCCTGTTGCGAACGTAGCGGACGGCCCGCTACCCGACATCGATCCGACGAATGTGCTGCCCGATCCTCCGCCCTTCCCATACCGTTGCGAGACGTACTCCGCCGCTCCAACATCCCACGTCCCCAGCCCTGCTCGATCCGTGCCGTTCATGTCCACTGAATAGGAACTCGCGGTTCCGCGACCCACCGTCGGCGAGTTCGCTGCCACCACAGCAAAGCTCGCCGACGCGCCCGTCGCATTCAGCACGTATCTCGTCGTCCCGCCAATTCCTATGCCCGCACTGATTGCGCTCGCCAGGCCCGTATTCGTCATCCAGGCCCCGCCATTCGCCGTCACCGCATCCAGCAGGTATCCCAACTCCGTGTTGCTGATGTCTGGCGTTCCATCACTGCGTGAGTTGTAGTGCGTAAAAAATCCGTACGGAACGCCCCACGCCGCGGCCCGAAAGACCAGGCTCGCCACCATCTGATTGATCTGGTCCTGGCTCATCCCATGAATCGTGATCGCCGCCAGGCTGGTAATGTTCTGCACATTCACGCCATTCGAGTACAGCGAGTTCGCCGAGCCCGCCGTATTGTCCTGCCCCTTCATCGCTAGGCTGCCGCGCGCCGCCGTATAACCTGCGGCCACTGCGTATGCCTCCGTCGACGGATCTTCAATCCCGTCCGGATACACATAGAAGTTCTCGGTCAGCCCCGTGACGTTTTCCTGAAGTGCGCTCTTCGATGACGCCATCTCGTCAGGCAGCAACTCCGTCTGGTCGTAAAGCAGCGCATACGGAGCAGACTTGATGTCCTGGCTCGTTATCGCCAGCAGGTTTGTGACGTGGGTATTCGGACGGCTCAGCGGCCAGTTATTCGTTGTCCACAACGGCGAATTCTGCTGTACGGAGTAGTGCGGAATACCTTGCAGATACTGGTACAGCGTCAGCGCGTTATACGAGGCCAAGGGAATTGACAGGTTGTCCCCCGTCGCTCCCGTCACTGAAGTCGTGAGCTGGCCGCCAGCGATCGTAAGCGTCGCCGCCGTTCCGCCGCCCGTATATTGAATGACCATCGCCGGCGCGTTCGGATAAGGCGGCGAACACGGCGCGATCCCGCACGGATTCGTATTCGTCGTGTAGTACTGATGCGACCACGAATGAGAATCGATCTCGTTTCCGCCCGCATACCAGCTGTTCACATCGCTCCACACGACCGGATACGATGGCACCACCGCCGCGTTGAAATGAATCCCGCGCGTCGAAAACATGCTCACAAATGAATCGATGTATGTCTCTGTCCCTGGTGCCGATCCGACGTCGTCCACCGTAAATGAAAACCGGGCGGGATATGTCTTGAAATTCGCCAGGATCGGCGCAATCGATGATGAGATGTTTCCGCTGCCCGCAACCGCCCCGACCACATCCGACGTCGGAAACTGCGCTACGTTATTTCCATAAAAGTGCGAATACGAATAAGTGACGTGCCCCGAGTTGTCCTTCAACCCCGCATCCCGGTTCGCATATCCACGGCAGTTAGTCATCGTGACTGCCGCCGCCCCATCCACGTGGAACCCGTCATAGTCCAGGTGCGCATCATCATTCACCAGCTGGATCGAACTCGCGTTCGGTGCATTCACATAGAACCCGTGAGGCGTCGTGCCATACGGCACCATCCCATCCGATTCCATGTTGGCGAACACCAGATTGTCCGATGTCCCTGAAACACTCACGCCCATGTAATCGAACATTTGGATCTTGATGTGCTGAAACACCAGCCAACTCTTGTTCACCACAGAAATCACTGCCAGCCCTGAGGCCTGGCCAACCACAGCCGTGATCGCGCCGTAATACGAAGAGGGTAGAGTCCCATTGGGCGAGTAGACGTAGAGGGTCGGATACACCAGGCAGAAGTCGCCAGGCCCGGTGATCACTCCTGCCGTCGTACATGCCGGATTCGGTGTCCGCTTCCGTCCCCAGAAATTTCCCAGCTGCAAACTGTTAATCTGCGGCGTTGCAATGGAAGTCGATAGCGGCGTCGTATAGATGCTTCCCGAATTGTGTGTCCATGTGGCACTCGAAAGATTGATGACCGGACTCAATACAGGAGCCGCTCCCGATCCATACGCGTCGAATGCAATCGGGCTGCCCGGTGCTCCGGATGTCGGCGGAATCAGTTGCTCGTTCCACACATCGCCGCGTTTCAGGAACACAGTGTCCCCTGCAGCCAACGCCAGTCCATTCACCTTCGCCATAGTCTGGAACGGTTGCGCCTGTGTCCCAGGATTCGCATCATTCCCACCGCTCGCACTGACGTAATACGAAGTACTCCACAGAGGAGCACTTGACAGTAAAACAAGTCCCAGAACGCCCCTCAAAACTGTCACCCTGAGCGAAGCAGGACGGCGAGCAAAGCGAGCCATTCTGCGAAGTCGAAGGATCTCGTGTATCTTGCAATCTCTACCGGCCCCGTTAGGAATTCTCACGAACACGTCCTCCGTTGAAGCGCAATTCTCGATAACCGCGCAAAGCAAAACCCCGATCGAAATCGGGGTCCATTGAATTCACCCATGTAGGACAGCCAACGCTCGACCAGCTTGCCGCTACGACTCGTCGAACTCCACTGCCTTGTCATTCCGACGTCAGAGGAACCTGATGTCGGCTACCGATCTCCCGGCTGTTACCGAATCCTTACTTCACCACGAGCGCCGGCAAGCTAGCTCCCCAACTCCATATATCCGCCGGAGGCGCAAAGCTCACCAACGTCCCGCCGGAGGTCGTCCCGGCAGTCGCCCCATTCTGGAATGTCACTCCAAGATTGCTGTTGTCCGCTGAAATCGTCGCGCACGACGACGCACAATTGCTCGTGATCACGATGTAGTACTTCCCCGGCTGCAGCGTCTTTGTGCTCTGTATCCAGCTCAGGGTCCGCGGTCCGCTCGCCGGCGAAAATGTCGTCCCAGCCGTCGCGCCGATATCTAACATAAGCGTTCCCGACGCATTTGCGATTCCAACATCGTAGTAATTCGACGCCGTGTTATCTGCCGCCACGATGTTATAGGTCAAATAAGTCGTCAGCACGGGATAAGTCAGCACGACTCCCCACATCTTGATCGTGTTCTGCGTAAACGTAGCGCCCACTCCGCCCCGCAACGCCGTGATCCATGGAATTGCATATGGCCCCGACAGCACTCCACTATCGGTGATCGTCGGCGTCGGACTGTTCCCGCTGATCTTGGGAATATCGCCCACCGCATTCGCCACGCTCATCGCAGCGAAATTCGAAGTCGCAAACCCGGTCGTTGCGACTTTCGTCGAGCTGTCTCCCGCGGTCTGCGTCGTCGCCGTAGTTCCATTCGGCAGGGCAGATGCCGCACTCAAACCAGCAGCCGTCCCCGTCGTATTCTGATTTAGCGTCGGAACATCCGCAGCCACAATCGTCCGGAATCCCGGAGATCCCGCACTCCCGCTCGGCGCTGCCAGAAAAGCATTCGCCGCCTGGCTGGGCCAGTTCGGCACCGGCTCGGTTACGCTTCCTGTAAATACAGGACTCGCACTCGGCGCGGCTCCCGTAACCTGCGACACGCTGTAGTCGCCGCTCTGCGCAACTACGCTTCCGGTTCGTCCGAACACTGATGGCACCGCATCGTTAGCGGCCGTCAGCACCTTGCTCGGACTCCCTGAATTCGCCGAGATATAAAAGTTGCCGTCATTCGAAATGGCCAGCGATGACGTTCCATTCGGAGCGCCCAGCATCATCGATGCCGACGGAGGCGTCGTGATCTGCCACGGTCCCGTCAACACCAGCTGTCCGCCCACAGTGACGTTTCCACCAAACGTCGCGCTGCTCGCTGAAATCCCACCGCTCCCGGAGTAATTCAGCGTTGTCCCGTTGTCCGCCAACAGTGAATCCCC
>JASLEQ010000494.1 GCA_030151135.1 Candidatus Sulfotelmatobacter sp.
CCTTGCTCATGTGGTCGGGGCTAGACAGGCTGGAAGAAAGAATCGAGGGCGTTGTAAAGACCTACGAGCACTCGGCGGGCGTGGATATCGAACGAGAGGATATCCACACTGCGATGCTCGCCCACTGGTACTGCCATTACTGGCATTGGCGAGACCGGTTGCAGAGCGGCGAGTTCGGGCACGAGGTGAAAGACCGCCTGTGCTTCAGAATTTCCTCGGTGCTCTCCTATGTCGCGAACGGAGGACGCGTTGCGTACTGATGAACCAGCGTGGTTGTTCGCCACATCGAAGCCACCGAGCCGGCGCTATCTGTATACGAGACAGCCACGATCCTCCAACCTATCAAGCCACGGCAAGACCTTCAGCGTGTTGACCCACCTTAGATCAATCTTCTCAAGTCTGGGCATCTCCAGAATTGATTCCGGCAGCGTTTCGATCGGATTCCCGCGCAGATCGAGAAGACGAAGCTCTGATACTTCGACGATTTCCGACGGCAGAGTTCGAAGCCGATTGTTTCTAAGATGGAGTTCGCGAAGTCGCGACAGCCTGGCAATTGAACTGGGCAAAACGCTGAATTGGTTATTTGTCGCGCGCAACTCAACAAGACTTGACATGTGGCAGATCGGTTCGGGGAATGCCGAGAAGCGATTTTGACTAATGTTCACGTATCTTAGCTCTTGTAGTCGTTCCAGAGATCGCGGCAAAGATTCAAGTTGATTGTCGTGCAGATAGAGGAAATCGTTGATCTTTGTGAGCTTGCCGAGTTCAACCGGCAGCTCGGCTAATTGGTTGTGACCCAAATCGAGCGTTCGAAGGCGCTGCAATTCCCCGATCCGCGAAGAAATTGAGCTGAGAGCATTGTCTGCCAGAATCAGCACAGTTATTCCGAGATCATCCCAGATATGGTCGGGAACTGCGCCTAAATTCTTTTTCCAGAGGTTTAGAACGTGATCAGGCATACATTTGAAGTCCATTCGAGATGGTTGTCAAATTCTATCTCGTTTCACTATGACGCAATGACAACTTGAGAAGCGAGAACATGCGTGATCCAGTCAGGAGGTCCCGGCGGGCTGACAGTCGCCATGGCTCCGATCTGTTAGCGAAAAGCTTGTTAAATTGTGATTATGAACATTGATGCCCAACTCGGTGGTTGCGACCCAATTTTATGCGCTCATCTGCTCGGCAAGGTGGATCGGCAGCTCATCGATCTGCTGCAATCGCTCTCTTCCGAAGAGTGGAATCTGCAGACAACCGCACCTCGATGGAAAGTGCGCGACGTGGCGGCACATTTGTTGGATACCGCGCTTCGCAAGCTGTCGCTAGTTCGTGATTCCTGGTTCGTAGAGAATGCCAACGTTCAGTCCCCGGAGGAGGTGATCGCACTTGTCAATCGGTTGAATGACGAAGGAGTTGCTGTGTACCGTCGTCTGAGCCCAGGTCTTTTGATCGGATTGATGACAACCGCCTGCGATCAATCGGCACGCTTCCATGAATCACTTGATCCATTTGCGCAGGCCACTTTCAATGTCAGTTGGGCGGGCGAAAAGATATCTCTTAATTGGTTCGACACGGCCCGTGAATTGACCGAACGCTGGCATCACCAAGAGCAAATTCGGCTAGCAACCGGCCGGCCAGGCATTATGACGCCCGAACTATATCATCCCGTGCTGGACTGCTTTGTGCGTGGCATGCCGTATGCGTATCGACATACGGATTCTCCTGAAGGCACGAACGTCCTATTGGAAATTTCGGGGGAATGCGGTGGAAGCTGGGCCTTGACAAAGGCTTTCGAAGGTTGGCATTTCGTCAAAGAGAGTCCCATACAAGTTGCTTGTAAAGTCACGCTGCCCCAGGCGATTGCGTGGCGTGTGTTCACGAAGGGCATCGATCACGCTTCAGCTCGTCAGCAAGCTCAGATCGAAGGAGAGGCGGCCTTGGCAGACGCAATTTTTGGGCTGACGGCGATCGTGGGCTAAATGCCTGGCGATCGCTCATCTAAAGGACTACTTTCTCGACGCCTGTATCGTCGTGCCGTTTGTGAAGGGTCCTCCAGGCGGCCCAATGTAGCCTTCCTGCACTTGAATCAAGACTGCAGGTCGACTCGTGACTATACTGATCCGCGTGAATGAACCTAAAGGAATTCCGCTTCCCAAAAGCCCCACCGGCATTGACGGTCTCGACGAGTTGGCCCATGGGGGGCTGCCCACGGCACGAACCACTTTGCTGTCAGGTAGCAAGAGCTAATCGCGAACTTTGCCGCGTTCGGGAACGATCTCGAAAGCCTGAAAGAAGAGGGAAAGCTCCTCATCGATCATGTGTGCGTGGACCGGAACGAGATAAAGGAAAACGGTGGCTACGATCTGGAAGCTGTTTTCATACGACTGGGAAGGGCCGTGGATGCGATTCATGCGAAACGCGTCGTCCTTGACACCGTTGAGGTGCTCTTTTCTAGTCTCGGCAACGAGACGGTGGTTCGCGGTGAGCTACTCCGGCTGTTCCGCTGGCTTAAGGAGAGGGGGCTCACGGCGATTATTACGGGCGAGCGCGGCGGAGACCGCGCATGGACGGAGAGCCGCACTCGATCCGGGCCGAAACAACTTCCGTCCGCTTTTTAGGTAGTAATGCGCCCACCGCGACTATCTTGTCCGTTCTGGACGACGAACCCGCCGTCACGCTCTGCGTTTCGACGACTCTTCTGGTAAATCTGCCCTCGACCGCAGAGTCGTTGGACTCGGTCCGGATGAAATTGGGAGTAAGCGCTCCGCGGATCGTGGTGGGAGGCGCGGCCTTCGCTGCCGTGCCCGGCTTTGCGCGCGAGATCGGCGCCATCCAAGCAGGGGGTGATCTCCGCGACGCCGTAAAGGCGCTCTGTCGACGCTAAGCGCTCCTACCCTCTTCCGGCCGCTGATTGGAAGCGGAACCTTTGAAGATGCGTTGATCGGGCGTTGGGAATCTGGAGCGAATGTTCCGCGACCCCTCACCTTCGACGAAAAGGCTGCAGAGACTCCACGGTTTCGCATTGGCCTTGTCGTCCCTTTGCTCCAGAATCGGCGTCATCCCCGTTTTCGAGTACTCAGGTGACATCCCTGCGATGGTTCAGGAATATTTTGTGTGTGTCGCCCACCGGCTGAAGTAGCTCTTCAGGAATTCCGTGAAGGCAACGGCAATCGCGGGTAGTCTCTTGCCCCGATAACTGATCAGGCTGAAGTCGACTTCAGCAATCGGATTGATAAGCCGGCTCATAACCACCCTTCGTCCGCGCGAGGCTGCCAGGGAGTATGACGGGACCACGGCAATGCCTTCACCCGCCTCGACCATTGCTATCTGTGTATCGAGCAGATTGACGTGAACATTGCAGGAAGGAGTGATTCCCGCCTTTGACAAGTTTCGATTCACCAACTGTTGAATGGGGCTGGTCGGCTGAAGCGAGATAAGAGTCTGTCCGTTTAGAGCCGACCATGTCATCGAACCTCTCTTCAACTCTTCGTCCGTCTCGGGCCGAATTACCATAAGTGGAAATCGCAGAAAGAGAGTCCGGCGAATACCGGCAGCACGAGCAAAGATACCCAGCCCCATATCCAGTTTGCCTTCCTGGACCATTGGCAAGAGGAGCGGGGCGCGTTCGTCGAAGAGCTCAATCCGAAACCCTGGGCTGTGGACCCGAAACTCTTTGATCGCCGGCGCGACAATATTCGCCGCTATCAGGTGAGGAGCACCCATGCTGAATGACTGGTTCGACTGAATGGCCGAGTGTCCCAGGCGTGCAGCGATGCCTTCCAGTTTTTGCAGGGTTTCCTGAGCGATTTTCACCATATCACCGCCGGAACTCGTCAGTGCCACGTGCCGGGTGGTTCGGTTGAACAAACGGACGCCCAGCTCGTTTTCGAATTCGCGTATGAGAGCGCTGAGTCCCGACGGGGTGATGAACATCAACTCGGCGGCACGGGTGAAGCTGCGGTGCTGCGCAACCAGCAGGAAGGCTCGAAGCTGTCGTGAGGTAAAATCCATTATTCAGAAATACTTGCCAATTATCAAATTATTTTAGCTTGTTTGATGATCGTTTGAAGATTAAGAATGTCCTTACGTTTTGAGCCGCTTTCGCCCAGCACGGGAGATCCTTTGAAAGACTCGGCAGCAATCCCGGCAATGGCTCTCTCCCCGGTGCGGCTGGATTCAGGATTGTCCGTTCTGCGCCGTCTTACGCGGGTTCAGTGGCTCATTTGCGCGGTCGCCTGCTGGGGGTTCACCTTCGACCTCTACGAAGGCCTGATGTTGCCGCTGATTGTGCGGCCACTGTTGCTCGATCTCGGCAGTTTGGTACCGGGCACGCGGGAATTTAACCTCTGGGCGGGACTGCTCTTCTTTGTGCCCACGGCCGTGGGAGGAGTGTTCGGCTTGCTGGGCGGGTACCTGACTGACCTCCTCGGCAGGCGGCGCGTCCTGGTGTGGAGCATCCTCCTGTATGCATTTTCCGCGTGTGCAGCGGGCTTCTGCACGTCGATTCCGGTGTTCATGTTCTTCCGATGCACAACCATGATTGGTGTTTCGGTGGAATTTGTGGCCGCACTTACGTGGATCGCCGAACTCTTTGAGACGCCTCAACAGCGTGAATCCGTGCTGGGCTACACGCAGGCGTTTTACAACGCAGGCGGCTTTCTGGTGGCCGGAGCGTATTACATATGCGTGACCCACGCAGACCAGCTTCCATCCATATGGTCGGCTCACCAGGCTTGGCGATACACGCTGTTCTCCGGTCTGATCCCGGCGATCCCGCTGATCGTGGTACGCTCCTTCCTTCCCGAATCCCAAGTATGGAGAGAAAAGAAGTTGCAGGGAACCCTGAGGCGCCCCAGCATCTCTGCTCTGTTTCAACCCCCACTGCGGAAGAACACCTGGGTCGTCACCATATTGGTCGCCTGCAGTATCTCGCTGGCCTATGGAGCCATGCAACAGACGGTTCGCATCGTGCCCGGGCTCCCGGGGATGGCGCATGCAGGGGCACGATATATCGAGCAGAGGGTTGGCAGAGTGCAGTTGCTTCAGGAAATCGGCGGAGTGACCGGGAGGGTGCTCTTTGTATTGCTCATTATTCGAATCGCAGGGCAGCGACGCCGTTTGTTCGCGTTCCTGGGGTCCGCGCTTATCGTGTATGGCTGGATGTACCTGTATGGAGTGACTCGCAGCCTCACGCAACTTCAGGCGGGCATGTTTCTGGCGGCGCTTGTTTTCAATGGCCTGTATAGCTTTTGGGGCAACTATATGCCCAGGGTCTTTCCCACTTACCTGCGCGGCACAGGCGAGAGCTTTGCATTCAATATCGGGGGGAAGGTGATTGGCGCTTCGGCCGCGCTTGTCACGACTCAGTTGGCCAATGTGATGCCGGGGCGGGATGCCGGCCATCAACTGGCCTATTCGGCAGGTGCGGTGGCCATGCTCGCTTGCAGCGTCGCTTTGCTGCTAGCCTCCCAGCTTCGGGAGCCTGAGGGCGATCTGCTCCCTGACTGATGCACCCACTATTCGGATCCGGCCCGGCAAAGCTTCCTCGGCGAACTGTGTACCCACTCGGTTACAAGCGTTCTGATTCGATGCTGACGGGAACATTATGGAGCAGCGAGTTTTTGCCCCTCTGCAATGATCGGTGGTGAACTCTTGATTCTGGTAAGGAGTGTATTGAATTGGGGGTTGTCGTGGAGAGGCTTGAAGTGAGGATCTGTTTCGATACCCTGGCTGTCGTCTAACGGAAGACCGTGACTCACTGCGTCCTGCAAATGCACAACAGCTTCGTCATTGCGGCCCTGATAAACTTTGAGAATTGCCAGCTCATATATGGATGCGGCGGTATCCGGATCGTTCGGAGCAAGCACCTGTCGTTGCCCTGCGATCGCTTCGTTCAACAGTTTCTCCGCTTCAGGATAGTGGCCCTCACCAATCAGGCTCGTAGCAAGATTGTATTTGGAAAGGAGTGTTCGAGAGTGCTGCGGTCCAAGCACGCGGGTGCGAACTTGAAGCGTGGTTCTTCCCAAAGCGTCCGCTTCCGCATAACGGCCTTTCTTGTTCAAGGCGCTTGCCAGGTTATACATCACAACTAATGTGATTGGATGTTCTGGTCCGAAGACGCGACGATCAATGGCGAGGCTTTCCCTTCCTAACTGTTCGGCCTCAGTGTAACGACCCTCGCAAAACAGAGTGTCTGCGAGGTTAGCCATGGAAATGAGTGTATCTGGCGCGTCAGGACCGAAGACT
The DNA here is from genome assembly GCA_030151135.1 of Candidatus Sulfotelmatobacter sp. The sequence goes on from JASLEQ010000494.1 coordinate 6,244, forward strand.
TTGGTGCGAATCTGCAGGGTCTCGCGGCGCAGTGGTTCGGCTTCGGAGTATCTATGTTCCATGCTAAGCGTGTTCGCGAGGTTGCTCATGCACGTCAGGGTGTCCTCATTTTCTGGCCCCCTCGTTTGGCGCAACAGGAGAAGGGCTTCGCGCTGCATGGCTTCAGCATCGGAATAGTGCCCCTCGGACTTCAGTGTCGATGCCAGGTTCACCATCGACGCCAGGGTGGCCTTATCGCGCGGCCCGAGAACCTTTCGCCGCAAGGCAAACGTTTCTCGCTCCAGCTTTTCGGCATCCGCCTGTCGTCCTTCTTCATGCAACGTTGCGGCCAGCTCCGCCATCGATTTGAGCGTGTCTGGGTGATCGGGTCCGAGCACCCGTCGCCGCGTTTCCACCGCCCGCCTCAAAAGATCGTCCGACCGGCTATAGAGTCCAAGGCTTTCATAAACTTCACCCATCACCTCCATCATCTCGGCCTGGGCCTGAGGGTCCTGTGCGAGCGATGTTTCGATCTCCTTGGATGACTTGTCGAGAATCTCGCGAGCGGTCACCGTATTTCCTCGAGCCTCGCTGGGATCCGAGACCTCGAACATGTTCGTCATGAACTTCGTGATCCGGTCCGCCCGATCCCGTTCCCGTGTGATGCGGCGCAACTGAATGGTCTGAGTAATTGCAAATCCGCCCAGCACAACAAAGATGCCCGCTACGAACGCCACGGCGGCGCGATTTCGGCGTATGTACTTTCTGAGTCGATACAATCCGCTGGCCGGACGCGCAACCACCGGACGATTCTCAAGATAGCGGCCGATATCCGCCGCGAGTTCGAACGCTGTGCCATACCTGCGTTCGCGTTCCTTTTCCAGGGCCTTCAATGCAATCGAATCCAGGTCGCCCCGCAGCAATCTAGCAAGTTGTCCGGAGTCGACGCCGCGTACCGCAGCCCGCGCCATCGATGCGTCTCGACTGGAGCTCACCTTGGAACTCGGCCGGCGCGGATCGGACTCGCGTAATCGCCGCAGAATTTCGTCGAGCTGCTGCTTCTTCCAATCGCTCGTGTCAAAGGGCAGAAATCCCGTAAGCAGCTCGTAGAGCAGCACACCCAGTGAATAAACGTCGGCGCGCGTATCGATGTCCCGTATGTCTGGATCTGCTTGCTCCGGGCTCATGTAGCCCGGTGTGCCGAGAAAGGCGCCCATGCGGGTGAACATCGTTTGTCCGGGATCGTTCGGGGCCATCGCTTTCGCCAGTCCAAAGTCGATGATGCGCGGGTGTGGCTTGCCGTCGATCTGCAGCACGAGGATGTTCGATGGCTTCAAGTCCCGATGGATGATCGCCTTTTGGTGCGCGTGCTGCACTCCCTCGCAGACCTCGAGAAAGAGCGCCAATCTCTCGCGGATCCCCAATCTATTTTGATCGCAGTAGTCGGTGATGGGCAGGCCATCGACGTACTCCATTGCGAAATAAGGCTGGCCCGCAGTCGTGCTGCCGGCATCAAAGACCTTCGCAATCGAAGGATGATCCATGATCGCCAGCGACTGCCTTTCGGATTGAAAGCGCTTCATTAATCCGGTGTCGAACACTCCGGCCCGAATCACTTTCAGTGCGATCAAGCGGCGGACCGGCTCAGTCTGCTCCGCGAGCCACACCTGTCCCATACCGCCGGCACCAAGCTCGCGAATGAGCCGGTAAGGACCGATAGTCTCCTTAGTCGAATGAGATTCCGCCCCCTCGACATCGAACAGCCTACCCGACTCGTCGAAGGCCGCCAGGAGCGAATCGACCTCCAACCGCAGCGCCACGTCTTGGCCGCAAATCTCGTCAAGGTAGATGCCGCGCTCGCCAGACTCGCGTTCCAACGCTTCGGCGACGATCTCTTTAACTCTCGGCCACTGCTCGGGCGTGTCCACGGTTTTCTCTCTTGATGTGCCTGGTCAACCATGCTTTGGCTACGTTCCACTCCCGCTTCACAGTCGAGGCGGATACGCTTAACGATTCCGCGATTTCTTCAATCGCGAGCCCACCAAAAAAGCGTAGCTCAACAATCCGGCTCTGCTGCTCATCCAGCTTCGCAAGACGTGTCAACGCGTCATCCACGGCAATAATATCGGCGCTCGGCACCTTGGCAAGGACCAGCGACAAATCGAGTTGTACCCGGTTGTCTGCCCCTCGCTTCGCAGCTCCATGGCTACGCGCGTAATCTACCAGGATTTGCCGCATCAATCTGGACGCCACAGCTAGAAAGTGGCCGCGGCTGTGGGTATCAAACGGACGTTGCTCGATCAGCCGCAAGTAAGCTTCGTTAACCAGAGCAGCACTTTGCAAAGTATGTCCCGGGCGCTCTCGTTGCAGATGGTATCGCGCGATATCACGCAGCTCCTTATAGACCAGGGGAATTAGCTCTTCCAAAGCCTCCCGGTCTCCGGATTGCCAGCGGGTTAGGAGTTCGCTGACCGAGCGATGTTGTTTACTTTCATGCACTTATGACATCCTATGCGTGACGCAACGATAGCATTCTGCCCACCACAAGTCAACCATGGATACCGGGTTGATGGAAGCGCAACGAAGGGCATTGTGATAGACGCTCCAATCGCTGGAAATAATTGTGAACCGATCTGCCATGCCGTTTCCGCAGCTTATAGGTGAAGGGCTGAACTTCCCATACGGTTCCGCATTCAGCTCAAATTCCATAATCCTCGGGGGACGATATGAGCACGATTCAGAGGCTTGCTCACTTGGCAATGGTGTGCGCGATGTTCGACATTTCCGTCAGCGCATCTGCACAAAGAGATCCAGGGGTTCGGGGCGGCCTTCAGAATACCGGTGGCGGATTGCAACAGCAGGGAATCCCTATTCCCCACCCACCGTTGATTAGCCCGAACCCGACCAACGGAGCAACGATAAGTGATAACGAGCGGGCATTGTTCGAAGAAGGGATTCGTCGCGCCGGCCAACTGGAGTCCACATGTGATCTCTGTGCTGACGTGACCGATGGATCCAAAGTCGTTGGTATGGGCGAACTCGACCCAGCGTTCCCCCAGTTCCACACAAATTCAAATGGACTGGGAGCACGGCACAATGCCGATCAATGCTTTGTTTGCCACGCGCAGCCCAGCCTGGGTGGATCGGGTGGATACATCGTTCCGAACCCCGGTGAGGGAACTCCCCAGCAGCCGGAGAACCCTCTCTTCCGGCTGGTCCCGCTTCGTTTCGGAAAGCAAAATACTGTTCCCTCTTTTGAATCGCAGTTTGGGCCTCCGCGCGAGGTGCGTTTCAAGTACAAACCCGATGGCACCCGGGACGGCGGTGTGCATCAGCTGTGGACGGTGCGCGGGATTACGAATGACCCAACCATTTCCGGCTGTGAACTGAGCCAGCCTGATTTTGAAGCCCAGTACGAAGCGGGAAACCTGGCTTTCCGCATTCCGCTCCCGATGTTCGGACTGGGACTGATCGAATCGATCCAGGAACGGGAGATTCTGGCGCATCATGATGAGACTGCCTCCATGCGCGCCGCCCTGGGTATCAGCGGACATCCCAATCGCAGCGGCAACGATGGGACGATCACCCGCTTTGGTTGGAAAGCCCAAAACAAGTCCATCACCATCTTTGCGGGCGAGGCTTACAACGTCGAGATGGGAATCACCAACGAAGTTTTTCCCACGCCTACAGAAGAAGACCCCGGTTGCCAGGGTCCCAATAAACCCGCACCCAACGACATCACCCGCACGGATATCAACGACAATAAGAATCAATTCTTCGACAACCCGCTGCACATTCTTCCCGACTGGATGGAATTCCAGATCATGATGCGTTTCACTGACGCCCCTGCCCCCGCTCCAAACCCAAGCGCCAGCGCACAAAGAGGCAAGGCCATCTTCGAGAAAATCGGTTGCTCACTATGTCATACCGCGCAAATGCGCACCGCTCCGGTGATGAACACGGCAGTTCTCCAAGACCGTCCGGTGAACCTCTACTCGGACTTGCTCCTGCATCACATGGGATCAGAATTGGCGGATGACATCATTCAGGGACAGGCTGGCCCCGACGAATTCAGGACCACTCCGCTTTGGGGGGTGGGGCAGCGCATCTTCTTTCTGCACGACGGAAGAACTACGGATTTGTTGAAGGCAATTCGCGCGCATGCCTCGCCGGCAACTTCAGAGTACCCGGCATCTGAAGCGAACGGCGTTGTCCATAAATTCAATCATCTCCCAGCTTCCGACGAACAGGCCATTCTGGACTTCCTTCGTTCTCTGTAACCACGGCTCACGACATTCCGTAACCAAGAGAAAATCAGGTTCAACCAAGGAGAAATCATGTCTGAACAACTGGTAAGAGGAAACAGCGACCTTGAGGATGCTGTAGATGGGATCACGACGAACCCCACCAGGAATGGTGTGGCTGCGCTCAACACTTCCACCGGCACCGCGGTGTTCCCAGGTGGAAATGCCGTATTTGGCGTCACGACGGCACTCAATGGTGCCGGGATATTCGGCGCGAACAATAGTGCGAACGGCGTGGGTGTCCAGGGAAATGGCCCCGATGCTGGAATAAGCGGCTTTAGCGAAAGAGGCGACGGTCTTCGCGCCCATAGCAATCACGGCAATGGCACTTCGACTTTCGCGCACGATGCCAATGGCACGGCCCTGCTGGCAATAAACGATGCAACCACGGCTCCCACGGCAACGGACGCCTCGCCGCATGGATCGGGCGTCCTCGGGGTCACCACCGTGCCCGGCGCAGCGGGAGTCTTCGGAGCAAACAATTCTGCGCAGGGCGTGGGCGTTCAAGGCAATGGACCACAAGCCGGTATCAGGGGATTCAGTGAAGCTGGGGCCGGTGTTGAGGCCCAAAGCAATTCCGGAACCGGCCTCCATGCGCAAGGCGGCGTTCTTGCCGCGCGCTTCTCTGGGAATGTCGAGCACATTGGAAACGTCAGTCTCATAGGCCCCAGCAGCTTGTCCCTGCAGCAGGGCGACGTCCTTTTCGGCAATGCCGATTGTGCCGAGGACTTTAGTGTTGCTGCAATGGTCCAGGCGGACCCCGGCGCAGTCATGGTCCTCGGCAGCGAAGGCGAGTTGCGCGAGAGTGCCATAGCTTACGACAAGCGAGTGGCGGGTGTCGTCTCCGGGGCAGGTGGCTATCGGCCCGGGCTGATCCTCGATCGACAGCCAGAGAAGCCGGGGCGAGCCACCATCGCACTTATGGGAAAGGTGTACTGCAAGGTTGACGCGCAGTACGGCCCAGTCGATGTGGGTGACTTACTCACCACCTCGGCAACCCTGGGACACGCAATGAAAGCTTCTGATTCCGATCGGGCCTTTGGCGCGGTGATTGGAAAAGCGCTCGGCACATTGACAGGTGGTCGCGGCTTGGTCCCGATCCTCGTTGCGTTGCAGTAGTGGACGTCGCGAGGAAAATCGAGCTATCAACATGCGCTGGGAGCAATGCTTTGCACGAATCAGGAGGACTCCGACATGGCCCTATTTGCGTTTCGCTTGGATTTTCTTGAGATACATTTCCAACGCGGGAAGTTACCGGACAGCGATCTGATCACCTTCGCGGTACTTATCAATCAAGTCGACCGCGGCCACGTATCCACTATCGCTGAGTCGTTGATCAGCGGATCCAGCTTCCAATTCCGCGGCGATCCGGCAGTACCCACCCAGGGAACCTTGATGTAC
>JASLEQ010000521.1 GCA_030151135.1 Candidatus Sulfotelmatobacter sp.
GAAGTGGGCAGGCGGAGGATCCATCGATGGCCGGCCCACACCATTCGCAGCGGTCGCCGCGAGAAGAGATGAGCGGCATGGATCATGGAATGGCGGAGATGATGGACGAGATGCATCCCGGGAACTTTCTGGCGGAGATCAAGCATCACGCCACATCCGGCACCAGTGCAGAGCCAAATTCCACTCCTGTGCCGATGATCATGGCCATGCGAAGCAACTGGATGCTGATGTTTCACGGGAACGCTTTCATCGTGGACACGCAACAATCGAGCCCGCGCGGAGGCGACAAGCTTTTCTCAACCAACTGGTTTATGCCCATGATTACGCGTTCTGTGGGGCCGGGACAGCTTACGGTGCGGGCGATGTTCAGCCTGGAGCCGGCGACCGTCACCGGCGAGCAATACCCTTTGCTCTTCCAGCAGGGCGAGACAGCGTACGGGGTTCCGATCGCAGACGGGCAACATCCCCATGACTTTTTCATGGAACTCGCGGCGCTCTATGATTTGCGAATCGGTGAAAACGGCTTGCTATCGCTGTATCTCGCTCCGGATGGAGATCCGGCGCTTGGTCCTACTGCGTACCCGCACCGTGCTTCGGCATCAGAGAATCCGGTAGGTACGCTGGGCCACCACCAGGAAGACTCGACACATATCGCGAATGACGTGATTACCGTGGGCTTCGCACAAAAGATCGTCCGGTTGGAGGCGAGCGGCTTCCATGGCCGCGAACCGGACGAGCACCGATGGAACATCGACCAGGGCAAGATTGACTCATGGGCGATGCGCAGTACGGTGCAGCCGGGGCAGAATTGGAGCGGCCTATTCTCGTATGGAAGGATCGCGAGCCCGGAGGCTCTGAGTCCAACCGAAGACCAGGCGCGCACGACGGCATCGATCATGTATAACCGGGCGTTCGATGGCGGCAATTGGGCTTCGGCCGCAGCGTGGGGACGAACCCGGTCGCTGGAGGATTCTGCGAAAGAGAACAGTTTTCTGTTCGAGAGCACGGTGAGCTTTCAGGATCATCATTCCGTGTGGGCACGGCTGGAAAATGCCGGCCGTTCAACGGAACTGTTGATCGGGGAGCATCCGTTACCGCAAGGATTCAAGGAGGAACCGCTCACGCACGTTCAGGCTTACACCGTGGGGTACGATCGAGAGGTTCCGCTTCTCCCTCACGTTTCTTCGGCCCTGGGCGCGCAAGTGACGGGATACGGAGTGGGGCGGCCACTGCAGCCGATCTACGGAACAGATCCAGTGGCAGTATCGATCTTCTTGCGGTTGCGTCCAGCGTCGGGGCATTGATGCTCGGTCTGCCCGCACTGCGGCTTCATTCCTGCGCGGCGAAGCAATGATAGGAACTCAGTCAACGCGAAGGCAGGCGTCGTCGAAGAAATACCCGTCGAGTTCGTGTTCAACCTCTACCAGCTTGTAGAGCTCACGCAGATGTTCCACGCTAAACTCCGGGCCTGAATCGAGCGATTCGAGACGAGGCCTGATCAGAGTCTGCATGATGGCTTCCTGAGAAATTTCCGCTTCGAGAACGCTTGCGTATGGCATGTGCACCTCCGAGGTGGCGGGGGATCAGTTTGAGGCCCGGAGAGTAGCCCAAGAGATTTCATGTGAGCACGCGCGGAATGCTTTGCTCAGTGACTGCGGTCACAGCAGGATGATGTCAGCTGAGCGACTGTCAGCGATCGACTTACAGTTGAGTTACTGGAACAAACTGGATCAGCGTCCGAAATTCCCTTGAGCGGCTGCTCAATTACAGCTTCTCTTGCTGACTTGTGCTACGCTCCGCGTTAAAGAGAGTAGCGTGACTTCGTAACAATGGGAGGCAGGATATGCAAGCCGCTTTCGATACAACTGATGCCTCAGTTCTGCATGCATATGGGAAACGCACCCTGGGTTCCTATGACTCCGGTGAGGAGTTCAGCATTTACCGTTTGGTGGAAGTCTGTAGGCTGGTGGAGCAAGGGGACGTGACAGCGCAGGAAGAAGGGCTTCCGCAATGCGAGGCCGATGGAGGAAGCCCTCGAATAGATCTGCGTTAGAAGTGGAGCCCGCCCCCGCAGATGAGAACTTCGCCAGTGACGTAGTCGGAAAGCGGCGAACAGAATAACAGCACGGCTCCGGCAGCTTCCTCCGGAGTGCCCAAACGGCCCAAGGGACAGGCGCTCTTGACCGACTCCAACAAGGTGGGTTGCACACCGAGGCGAATGTGGTGGCCATGCATCTCCATGGAGGCGCCCTCCGCATCCAAAGGCTGAACCAGGCGCGTTTCAATCAGGCCAAAACCGACTGCATTTACGTTAACGTTGTAACGTCCCCACTCCTTGGCAAGAGTTTTAGTTAACCCAATGACGCCGGCTTTTCCCGAGGAGTAACCAATTTGGCCGGGGTTGCCGTCTGTGCCGGAGATGGAAGTGATGTTCACGACCTTGCGCATGATGCGCTGGCCGGTGGCGATCTCGCGCTTCGCAGAGTCTTTGATGTGCGCGGCTGCCGCCCGCAAAAGCCGGAAGGGCGTGACGAGATGGATGTCGAGCATGGCCTGGAACTGCTCATCCGAGGTCTTCTGGATCACGTTATCCCAGCTATATCCCGCATTATTCACGATGATGTCGACAGCCTTGAATGTGCCGAGGGTGGCGTCCACCACTTTCGCGGGAACCTCGGGATTTGTCAGGTCACCCGCGATCACATCGACACGCTCAGGGTCGGGCATGGAGTCCTTTGACTCCTGCAGCATCTTTCCATCGAGATCATTGAGCATGACGCAAGCGCCTGCGGAGACCAGGCGCCGTGCGATGGCTCTGCCGATACCCCGGCCGGAGCCGGTAACAATGGCGGTCTTGCCTTCCAGTGAGAAAGGCGATTCGATGGCTTTCAGAGACTCGGTGGGAGCGACGCTTGTTTGCATGGGACATCTTCCGATCTGGAGTTATGTGCGATGCAGCAATTCATGCTGCACCGCAGTATACACCCAGATGAGAAAACACGTCTTGCAGTTGCTCAATGCCGCCTCGCTTCGAGCACTACTCGGTCGCATTTCAGGAGCGTTAAGCAAGGTCCACGTAAGCAGTGGTAG